>SLIC01000210.1 GCA_007135845.1 Candidatus Brevefilum sp. | reverse complement strand
GGGTCAACTTGATAAATTCGATCTGAACCGTTTTGATGCAGTCCTGATCCAAGAAGAATTAAAATTGACAATCCAGATGCTGCAGCATGCTTGTAAACGCGCACTTGTAATCTATAATGGCGGTTACAACATCAAAGAAGAGCAATTGCTACGCGAAATCTATGATATTAAGGCTGCTTATCAAGGTGTCTGGCATAAGCGCAACCGCCCAGGTGGTTTACCCGATAGCCTGAACCGGTTTGATACGATCGTTTTGGAGTACCAAGATGAAACACCCTAACATAGAAATCGTGTTTGTTTGCCTGGGTAATTATTGCCGCTCGCCGATGGCAGAAGCCATTTTTAATAAGCTAGCAGCAGAAGATGGACGTTTAAGCCATTTTAAGGTTTCCTCTGCCGGAACTAAAAACTGGGACATTGGGCTGCGCCCTGATCCACGAACACTGGCACTGCTTGAACAAAACAATTATCCAATCTCCAGCGAAAAACGTGCCCGGATGATCACCAAGGAGGAAACTCAAGGTGCAGATTTTGTGATCGCGATGACACAATCGATCGCGGATGAGTTAGGCAACGGTGAAAATGTGCACTTGCTGTTAGATTTTTCAGATGATATAACATCGAAAGATATCCCCGATCCCTACCCCACGAACACCTTTTCCCAAGCATTTAACTTGATTGAAGATGGGGTCAAATGCTTTTATGCATTTCTAAAGAACACATATTTTGGCGATGAATAAAACAAGAGGTGGAAATATATCCTCTAGCTGAGCAAGATTAATGATTCTAGCCTCTAAAGAAGGCGGTGATCGCCATAACTCACCCCGCTCAAGTAATGAAACGCCCAGGGATGACCATTCACAGCCTCAACTCGCTCCATGGGATAAAAGACGATTACTTTCGTAAGTGCTTTCAAACGCCCAAAATCATCGTAGTATTTTGTTGCCGGTAACACATTTCGCCAGGTACCGGTATTGATATAATATCTTTCATCCCCATTTTTCGCAGATAGCAAAGTTACTTCTGAAAAGTGTGAATGCCCGCTAATCACACACTTACACCCTGAATCTTCGTCAAGGATCAATTCTTCCCGTTTTGCCCATTCAGCCTGCGTTTTCAGCTTGATGGTCTTGGATGCCCGCCCCATCATCAACTTAACCAGCCAATAGGGAACACCCTCCTTGATAACGCCAGATCTGATGATGGCCAAAATTAACCAGCGAGCAAATTTGTTAATTGCTGCTGTTTGATTTAATGTGCTAAGAAATTGTTTGTGATTTGATAATTTCATCACAATATCAGTGAAGCAAGGTTTCATTAATTCCCAAGTCATTTTCTTATCAACGCCAGGCGTGGAAAAGAGAAATGATAACCAGGCGGTGGCTGGACGAACATCATCAAATTCCATCAAACGCTGGTATATGGCCAATAATGTTGGATCATCCAGGATTTTATCTTCACCATAATGCTTAACAAACAACCAGGGTAGAGATGCACCAAATTCAATTGTGGTGATATCCCCCAAAACCGATTGGCCGTAAACCGATTCAGGGATAAAGGTAGGAATCGAGTCTCGTTCCATTACATCCAACGCAAAATTCGTGCGATCATATTCGTGACCATGCCGAATTAGGCAAAATGGTTTACCCAATCGATCTGCCAAAATGAGGTGGTGGTTAAACAGCGCCTCACCACCCTCCAGACCGAACATCTTGCGGACTTCCTCGCGAATCCCGGGGGTGGCATTTGCCAGGCGATCGTGATTACCCAGGATGAGGTGACACTTCACCTCCATATCAAAGTATTGATCAATATTGGTGAATAAATCCAAAGTTTGTGCGACCCGCTTATCTTCAGCAATGGCATGGAGGATCTTCAGTATGGTTTCCTCTACCTCTGAACCTGGGTCAACAGCATTATTGTCAATATAAGGTCTGTCTTCGTGTTCTAACCAGATCGCAGAACGGGAGATTTCCAAAATATCACCGGCTAAGACCAGATCAACCTTCTGGATATTGTTGGCTTTGGCGAATTTGTTAACCTCTTGAAAGTAAGCCAGGTAGGTTTCAGAAGGAAGATTCTTGATAAATCGTTTTGAACCAATTTGGGATGATTTTGTTTCCGAAAAATGTAAGTCTGACAGGACAATTAACATTCATAAACTCCGTATTTTTGACCAATGCTATTAAATCATTATCCTACAATGATAATCGTAATCAAAATTAAACAAAATGGTTCAATAATGATCCAAGTTGCTACAAAAGATCATTCTGAAAGTTGTGAGAAATTAGCCTTTTTGTAAAGCTTTTCTGAAAGCACTAATGATTTCAGCAAGATGCTCTTGTTTTATCCAATAATGGCATACCAATCGAAAATGTCGCACCCCTGTGATTCCCACCAGCACACCCTCGTTGCGTAGTTTCTCAGCACAATCAGATCCTGAAATACCTAAGGCTGAATCGATTTCAATGTAAACCATATTACTGTTGGGAGACCCCTTATCAAGCCGAATGCCAGGTACCTCTCGCAGCAACTCAGCCAGTTCAGCTGCGTTCTGATGGTCTTCCACCAACCTATCCACCATTTCTTCCAGGGCAACAATCCCAGCCGCTGCCAAAACACCTGCCTGGCGCATACCCCCACCCAGCTGCTTTCGGATTCGATGAGCGTTTTTAATAAATTCGTGTGATCCACATAACACAGAACCAACTGGGGCACACAAGCCTTTACTTAAACAAAAGGTAACCGAATCCACCATATCAACCAGCTTTTCGACTGGCAATCCTTGGTCAACTGCTGCATTAAAAATCCGGGCACCATCCAGGTGAACAGCCAAACCTGCTGAACGTGCAGCTTTGGCGGCTTCGAGCATATATGATCTTGAAAGAGAAACACCGCCGCAGCGGTTGTGGGTATTCTCGAGGATCAAAAGCTTTGATCGAGGAAAATGTGGGTCGTCTGGACGAACTGCTTCCTGTATATCATGGATCAGCACTGTACCATCAGGTTGATTAGGAATGGTATGGGAATGCACACCACCCAGGGCCGATATGCCACCAGCCTCATAAAGAAAGGTATGTGCACAATCACCCATGATGACTTCATCACCACGCCCACAATGTGTGAGCACTGCTGCTAAATTTCCCATCGTACCTGAGGGAATAAACAAAGCAGCCTCCATACCAAGACGCTCGGCAGCGATCTCCTGCAAACGGTTAACAGTGGGGTCTTCGCCATAAACATCATCACCCAGCAGTGCGTTTGCCATTGCTGTTCGCATTTTTTTCGTCGGCAATGTCACTGTATCCGACCGCAAGTCAATCCAAGTCATCCAGATCGCTCCTTATACTATTTAAGATTGGATAAAACAGTTTGCAAATCTTCTGGTAAGGGAGCTTCAAAGCTGCGAGCAGTTCGATCGCCCGGCAGCCTGAGTGTCAATGATTTTGCATGCAGGAAGAACCTCTCAAGTGGAATACTGGGTTTCCGGCGACCATAAAGGGTGTCACCAACCACCGGTACCCCGATGTAACTGAGATGTACCCGAATTTGATGGGTGCGTCCCGTTACCGGATGCACCTCAAGTAAAGCATGTTCTGTGTAACGCTGAATTGTGTAATACTCACTGACAGCCGGTTTTCCCTGTCCCTGCAGTCCCGCTGCCATCCTTGTCCGGTAGCGGCTATCCCGCTCAACAGGCGCCTCAATTCTGCCGGTAGGCGTCGGTGGATTCCCATCCACTAAAGCGAGATAGGTTTTTCGTACATCCCTGGTTTTAAATTGTTTGACTAACCATTTATAAGCTTTATCCGTCTTCGCAAAAATCATTACACCTGATGTCTCTTTATCCAGACGGTGCACAACACCGGGTCGATCGTTTTCACCCACCTCCCTGATGGGTGGATAGTGAGCGAGCAAAGCGTTAACCAAGGTGCCCCCATGATTGCCTGCACCTGGATGCACCACCATCCCCGCAGGTTTTATCAAAACTATCACCTGGTCATTTTCAAAAATTATATCCAGGGGGATATACTCAGGCACCAAACCATCATCTGTATCCTCGATGACCAGAATTTCTAGAACGCTCCCAAGCCTTGCTTTTGTCCCTGCCTTTTCTACGGTCATCCCGTCCAATGTGACATTTCCAGATTCAATCATCCCCTTGATCTGGGAGCGAGAAATATCTGGTAATTGTTCAGCAAGATATTTATCGACTCTTGAGTCTTCTACAGTCTCTACGATAAAACGAAATACCCTTTGTTTCATGATTGATCTTCAATAATAGGCTCAGAGGATCCCTGTTGCTTATCCTCGGATAGGTGCGATTTTTCTTTTTGCTTTCGTTCTTCTACCCACAAGGATAATAAGAGGACAGCCACCCCAACCGTTATGCTGGCATCCGCAATGTTAAAAACCGGGAAAACGCCAACAGCAATAAAGTCTGTAACAGGTCCAAACCTAATCCGGTCGACCAGGTTCCCAATGGCACCACCCATTTGCATGGCAACAGCGATGCGCATGAAAATATATTTTTCTGGAATTTGGGGATAGTAAATGATGATGATAATTGAAACGATGACTGCCAAAATGGTAAAAACCACTCCACCGCCCTGGAACATACCAAAAGCTGCGCCAGTGTTTTCCCAATGAACAATCCTAAAAAAAGGAATGATCTCAAAAGGCGTCCAGCCGACACCAAACGGAAGATTCGCACGCACGATTGATTTTGTTATCTGATCCAGCAGGATAACAAAACCAGCAACCAGCAGCAGTAACCAATATTTTTTAAGAATTTTGAACAATTTTTTCTCCAGGTTTCCTCAGACCTTTTCAATGCAGATGCGAACAGTTTCGCCATCAAATTCATCCTGCAATAAAGGTAGATCTTCAGGAATCACCCCGGCAGACAAATTCACCGTGAGAGTTTCCTCTTTGATATAGTCACTGAAGGCTTGAATGGCCTTACTTAACTGCTCAGATGCTGTGTAATACAGGTTTATTCGATCGGCAATATCAAAATCAGCATCTTTCCGAAGTGATTGTACCCGCCTGACAAATTCTCGAACAAGTCCCTCATGCAATAGCTCAGGTGTTAATTCTGTTACGAGAGCGGCTAAATAAGCACCTTCAGAGGCAACAGCAAAACCTGCTTTGGCTTCTGCCCGTACCTCAACCTCATCTGGGGTGATTTGGTAAGTCTCATCATCCACTATGACAGACAGCACTTTTCCATCCAGAAGTTTCCTGGCTGATTGATCTGGAGGAAGATCCAACAAGGCTTGCCGTACTTTCGGGAATTGTGCTGTAAAGCGTTGACCTAACTGTTTGGGCAATGGATTCAAACTGAAGCTCACTGCCTCACTGGCACTTCCAAGCAAGCTGATCACCTTAACATTTAATTCATCTTTCAGCAAGTCCGCGTAATCATTAACCACACTTTGCTCTTCCAGGTTCCCCACTACAAAGGCTGCTTCAGCAAGTGGTTGACGGACCTTCAAATTCTCTGCATTCCTGGCTGCATGCCCAAGTGAAGCCAATTTCATGACAGTTGCCATTTCGCGATTCAATTTCTCGTCAATCAGTTTTTGATCATATTCAGGCCAATCTGCTAAATGAACAGATTGCGGTGCATCAGGATCAACACTCAAAACCAGGTTTCGATAAAAAGCCTCAGCCATGAAGGGCATCGTTGGTGCCAACAAATAGGATAGAACCTTTAATGCCTCATACAACGTTGCATAGGCCGCTGCTTTATCTGCGTCCGATTCTGTTTTCCAATATCGCCGCCGAGAACGTCGCAGGTACCAGTTAGATAATTGATCAATGAATTTCTCGATCGGTCGCGTTGCCCCAAGGACATTGTAATTTTCGTAAGCATCAGTCACATCTCTGATCAAGGTATGCAGTGATGACAACAGCCAACGGTCAAGATCACTATATTCAGGCGAAATATCTTGTAAGGGAGACCAGGCATCGAGGTTAGCATAAGTCACAAAAAAAGCATAGGTGTTCCACAATGTCAGGGTAAAAGTCCGCACAACATCACCAACCAGATCGCCTGAAAACCGCCTTTCTTGGCCAGGGGGACTGGCAGTATAAAGATACCAGCGCAGGGCATCCGCACCATGCTGATCGATCACATCCCAGGGTTCAACGACATTCCCTTTGGATTTCGACATCTTTTGACCATCTTTATCAAGGATCAAACCCAGGCAGATGACGTTATCAAAACAATGGCTGTCAAAAACCAGTGTACTGATCGCATGCAGTGTATAAAACCAGCCGCGTGTTTGATCCACCGCCTCACATATGAAATCTGCAGGGAATTGCTGTTGGAAGGTTTCCTGATTATCAAAGGGGTAGTGCCATTGTCCTACTGGCATGGCGCCGGAGTCAAACCATACATCAATCAGCTCGGCCACGCGAGTCATTCGTCCATGACATTCAGCACAATCAAAATGAATGCTGTCGACATAAGGGCGGTGCAGGTCAAGATCACTGAGATCACGGCCGGTGTAAGTGCTTAATTCTTTGACCGATCCAACACACACTTGTTGATGGCAGGATTCACATTCCCATACTGGCAGCGGGGTCCCCCAATAGCGTTCTCGACCCAGCGCCCAATCGATATTATTTTCAAGCCAGTTTCCAAAGCGACCATGCTTGATATACTCTGGATACCAATTAATATTTTCATTTAGTGCCACCAGCCGATGTTTCAACTCGCTGGTGCGAATGTACCATGTCGGGCGCGCATAATAAAGCAGAGCTGTATCACAACGCCAGCAAAACGGATATGTGTGTGTGTAAGTGCCGACATTGAACATTAATCCCCGCTTTTGGAGCTCATCAATGATTAACGGATCAGCATCTTTGACCCACATTCCCGCCCAAGGTCGTACATCACTGCGAAAACGCCCACTGTCATTGACTGTCATCAATATCGGCAGGTCAAAGTCAATCGACATTTGCATGTCATCTGCACCAAATGCCGGAGCAATGTGAACAAGCCCTGTTCCATCCTCAACGGTAACGAAATCAGCCAAAACCACATAATGCGCGTCTTTTTCAACTGGCAAAAAGGTGAACAAAGGATGATAGTGCTTTCCTTTCAGCTGTTTACCCTTGAAGGTCTTGACAACCTCGTATTTGACCTCACTCAAAACTTGTTCGAGCAATGGCTTTGCAATGATCAGATATTCATGATCATCACCTTCACCTAAAGCCACTTTAACATAATCAATATCAGGGTGTGCTGCGACGGCCACATTTCCTGGCAAAGTCCAGGGGGTGGTTGTCCACACCAACAAGGAGGTGTTTTCCTCGTCAATAAGCGGCATGCGCACAAAGATCGACGGATCGGTGGCCTGAGCATATCCCAGTGAAACCTCATGATCAGATAGCGGGGTTCCGCAGCGGGGACAATAAGGTACCACCTTAAATCCCTGGTATAACAAATCTTTGTCCCAGATAGATTTAAGCAACCACCATACTGACTCGATGTATTCATTTTTATAGGTGATATAGGCATCATCCAAATCAACCCAAAACCCAATTCTATCGGTCAATTTTTCCCATTCCTGGATGTATGAGAACACCGATTCTTTACAGAGTTCATTGAATTTCGCAATACCGAAATCCTCGATCTCCTGCTTATTTTTAAGGCCTAGCCGTTTCTCAACCTCGATCTCAACAGGCAACCCGTGAGTGTCCCACCCCCCCCGCCGTGATATATGATGTCCCTGCATGCACTTATAACGCGGGAACATATCTTTGAAAACCCGCGCTAAAACATGATGTACGCCTGGTTTACCATTCGCGGTTGGCGGACCTTCGTAAAACACATATTCTGGTCCACCCCGGCGGTTTGCCATGGATTGCTGAAAAATATCATTCTGCTTCCAGAAGCGCAGAACTTCTGATTCTACTAAATTGATATTTAATCTTGAAGTAACAGGTTCGAACATTGATCCTCCATAAGATCGATCTTCCTTAAACAATAACTCGTCCCATCTCAGGGACGAGTAAGTTACCCGCGGTACCACCCTGGTTTCCACAAAACTGTGAACACCTCGGCCGGTTACATTCAAATGAGATATAACCGCACTTTGACAACAGAGGGTGACTCTGGCGCACCTACTTTTCCATAAAGGAAGTTCAGATTGCTGCTCCGGAAGGATTTTCCATGATCTTGGGTTCCCGGCTTCCACCACCCCGGGATCGCTTAACACCAGAGGACCATGTACTCGTTTCCATCACCGCTTAATTTTGCAAATCACAACATCTACATTATCCCACAAGTAGAGAAATGGGTCAATGATCCAATGAATTTCAATTACATCTCATTCCGAACCCGACGTAACCCTTGGGCATTAATGGCCACTACAATTGTACTGATCGACATAACCAACGCACCTGCTGCTGGCGGTAACAGGATCCCAATGGGTGCCAAGACGCCTGCTGCTAGAGGCAGTGCGATCACGTTGTAGCCAGTCGCCCAGACTAAATTCTGGATCATTTTCCGATATGTTGCTCGACTCAACTGGATAATGCGTAAAATATCACGTGGGTCGTTGTCAATCAAGATGATCCCCGCAGACTCAACTGCGACATCTGTTCCACTGCCGATGGCTATTCCCACGTCCGCTCTGACCAGCGCTGGCGCATCATTGACACCATCACCGACCATCGCAACACGTTTGCCCTGATCGATCAGACTTTGGATCTTCTTGTCTTTGTTCTCCGGGAGCACCTCAGCAAAATAAACGTCAATCCCAAGCTCATCTGCGACTGCTTTCGCAACGGCTTCATTATCGCCCGTCAACATGGCAACTTCATAACCCTCTTCATGCAGTCTGTCGATGGCTTCATAACTTTCATCCCGGATTTGGTCTGCCAGCATAAATGCCGCCAAAACAGATTCTTCCGTGACCAGGAACACCGTCGTTTGTGCTTTTTCATTGGCTGCATCAAATTGGTTCTTAATTTCATCTTCCAGAGTTAATTGAAGTGCTTTGAGCAGTTGTGGTCCACCCACATAATACCCATCGCCCTCAATATTTGCCTTAACGCCTTTACCTTTGATGGCTTCAAAATCTTTCGCTGAGGGGACCTCTAGGTTTTTCTCTGCTGCACCATCACGAATTACCTTTGCGATGGGGTGTTCTGAATCCTGTTCAAGGGCAGCTGCCAACGCCAAAGCCTGGTCATCATCGAGTTTTTCAGATGAGATCATCCCCACCAAACCAAACTCGCCCTTTGTCAATGTGCCGGTTTTATCAAAGACAATTATGTCTAAATTACGAGCCACTTCAAGCGCGATCCGATCTCGGATCAAGATACCATTGGCAGCGCCGATCGAAATCGAAATCGCGACGACCAGTGGGATTGCCAGGCCCAGGGCATGGGGACATGCTATCACAAGGACGGTGGTTACCCGGTTCAAAACGGCAATATCCCAGCCAATGGCGATCAGCCAGAGGATGCCGGTCAGGGCAGCCGTCCCTAAAGCGATATAAAAAATCCAACCAGCGGCTTTGTCGGCCAGGATCTGGGTGCGCGACTTGGATTGCTGGGCCTCTTCCACCAAGCGCATGATCCCTGCCAGGGTGGTCTCGTCTCCAACTGCTGTGATTTCCACCCGTAAGCTGCCGTCACCGTTGATAGTCCCGCTCACGATTTTATCGCCCTCCTTCTTGGGCACGGGCTTTGATTCTCCGGTGATCATCGACTCATCCATCTTGGACGCACCTTCGATGACCACGCCATCAGCGGGTGCGCTGGCGCCAGGTCGAATTAAAACCACATTACCCTTGTTTAATGCAGTCACCCTCACGCTTTTAATTTCACCATTCTCCTTCACCAATTCTGCCATATCCGGCAGGAGTTTTGATAATTCCTGCAGCGCCCCGGAAGCCTGCCGCACACTGCGCATTTCAATCCAATGCCCCAACAACATCACATCAATTAACGTGACCAGTTCCCAATAAAACGAACTTTCTAAAGTAAAAATGCTTGATGCTATACTGTAAAGAAAAGCAACGGTTAATGCCATCGAGATCAGGGTCATCATGCCAGGTTGTTTTTGCTTGAATTCACTCTTTGCCATTTGGAAAAATGGCAAACCGCCAACATAAAAAACAATGATTGAAAAAACAGGCACAATCCAATTCGATAATGGGAATGTTGGTGCTGAATAACCCAGCCAGCCCTGGATAGTCTCGCTGAAGACCAACACCGGGATGCTCAGTACCAGAGAAATCCAGAATTTTTTTCGGAAAAGTGCTTCATGACCAGCGTGGTCATGACCTCTGTGGGATTCATGACCATTGTCCGGTTCATGCTTACTTTTTGTTTTTTTCCCACTATGATGTTCATGATTCATCTCATTTGCCACGAATAACCACCTTTCTCACAATTTGGTTAATCCACTTTAATTTCATTTTGATGTCACAATGTCAAATAATTATTAACAATCCATTTTAAGCTGAGTTTTAGAATACCTTGAATATTCCAACAAAACCAAGCTCAGAGTGATTAAGCCCTCCTTAGAAAACACATTAGTTTATTCCAGTCCAAGGTTACGGAAAAAATCACAAGTTCACAACGAATTTATGATGCAAATTAATATATTCTTCACCTTTACAGAAATTATCAGCCTTGACATGATCGCAAAATACGAATAGGATTACAAAAGTTGTGTGTCAAGGGCTGTCCGTAGTAGGTTGAAAAATACCAATTGATTAACGAGCCGATAGCACCAATACGGAACTAAACTTGCAACAATGCTAACAATAAAAATGATTGATCAATTAAAGTCACATCTTTTTCCGAATAAAATTTTTGCCAACCCACACAATATCATTAGGGCTTTATTAATCGTCATCATTGTTGGGATAGCTATCTT
>SLIC01000019.1 GCA_007135845.1 Candidatus Brevefilum sp. | reverse complement strand
GAGGGCATCCAACTGCGGGAGGCCGGCATTCGGCTGCCGATATTAAAATTCTCCCCTGCTTTTGAAGATGAGATGACGGCTGCCGTTGACCACAACCTGGCACTGACTGTGTGCGAGATGGTTAACATCAAAGCCCTGCAGGCTTGTTGTGAATCAGCTAACAAGAAAGCCAATGTGCATTTGAAAGTCGATACTGGTATGGGGCGTATCGGTGTGGCGATACCTGAAGCGCCAGCGATAGCGGCATATGTCGAAAAAGATTGCCCTAACCTGGTTCTGGAGGGGGTTTTTACCCATCTGCCAATCAGTGATGCACCAGATGCCGGGTTCACCCAAGCACAAATTGCAAGGTTTAAAAAACTTGTTGATGTAATCCATCAGGCTGTTGGACGGCGGGTAGACTTGGTGCACTGTGCCAATTCAGGCGCAGTGCTTTCACACAAAGAAGGCTGGCTGGACATGGTGCGTCCCGGCATTATGGTCTATGGGTCTTATCCCGACCCGGATACGCCGCGCACCATCCCCCTCAAACCCGGCATGAGTTTACATACTCGGGTTTCCTTTCTCAAAAAAGTGAGTGCCGGCACCAGTGTGAGTTATGGGCGTACCTGGATTGCCCCGCAGGATACCTGGATCGCCACCATCCCCGTCGGGTATGCGGATGGGTATAACCGCCTGTTTTCCAACCGGGGCAGGGTGCTGATCAACGGTCGTTCATACCCCGTTGTTGGGCGGGTGTGTATGGATCAAACGATGGTCGACCTGGGGTCAACCACCGATGTTCAGGCGGGGGATGCGGTGGTATTAATGGGTAAAAGTGGCGACCAGGAGATCACATGTGATGATTGGGCGCAGATGCTCAACACAATCACCTACGAAGTCACCTGCCGGATTGACCCGCGGGTCATGCGCGTGTACGTGGGTGAATAGTATTAAGTTGATTTGGTTTGGTTCATGGGGTTAAAAACGGCAATATCTGGATTAGGTGTAATATCCAACTGCACTGCTCGAAAAAACATAATCCTAATCTGCTCAACTTCTATGGAACCGCTTTCAAGGTGACAACGGTGAAATCATCCTCGATCAAGGAGATATCCATCGTCCCACCTGCCGTGTGCCAGAGCTGATCACACAGCGCTTGGGCGTTCAACTCGTTCTCTTTCAAGAGATTGGAACACAACCGCGGCAGTTTTCTTGAATTTGGATGATTGTCGAGTGTCTCGCTTAATCCATCGCTATACAACACCAAAGTACCTCCCTTTGGTATTTGGAGATGATTTTCGTCGATGGCAAAATCCTCGAAAATACCAAGAGGCTGACCCAATTTAAAAGGCAGGTCAATCATCTGGTTGTGTGCATCCAGCAAGAGTGGTGTCGTATGGCCTGCGCGGGCATAAGTAAATTCGAGTGTACTCATTTCCAGGATCCCATACAGCAATGTAACAAACATGCTTGCACGGTTGATATCTAACAGATGTTGATTCACTGCCCGCAATGTGCTCGCTGGATCATGATAATGGTGTGCTTCAGCACGCATGGCTGAATAGGTCAGTGCCATGAATAAGGCTGCTGGCATGCCTTTATCGCACACATCACCCACGACGATCCCCATTTGGTTTTCATCCAGCTCGATGATGTCGTAAAAATCACCCCCAACCTGCCGGGCTGGCACCATCAATGCGCCGATATCCACGCCTGGATGCCGTGGTAGGATATCGGGAAGAATACCACACTGCATATTACCGGCTAACTGCAATTCCAATTCGAGCTTCTCTTTTTCAATGATCGCTGCCTGGGCAACTTTCAGATCACGGTATGCCTGCGTCAGCTGGCGGTTCTTTTCTCGCAAATCCTGGATGGTCAGGTTTTCTGAATCTTCCATTCTTTTTGTGAAGATGCTCAGCAAGTTATGCGTTAGCTGGGGATAGGCATGCATAACTTCGCTGAATTTATCGGCGGGAATCTTGAGCAACCGTAAGTTGGTATGGGCGCGCACCGAGGCTGTATGGGCACCATGATGGGCGAACAAGCTCATTTCTCCCAAAATGGCCCCCTTCCCGCTGATGGCCACACACCGTTCATCAGGAGTATCAAGCGATTTAACGATTTCTACATCACCATCCAGAACAAGAAAGACATGGTCTGAAGTTGTACCTTCGGTAAACAGAACCTCTCCCGCTTCAAAGGTGCATTCCTGCGATGCTGCGTTCAGGGTGTCAATGATGTTACCGGGTAGATTGGCAAACAACGGCAATAGGTGAGCGCTTTCTGTATCCATCAGAAAATCTCCTTCAGGTTAGCTAAATGTCGCCTTACCGACATAGGACAAACACAATGGTTTGTGTTTATCAATCGTTTATTTTATCTACCCCAGGCAAGTGGAGGATCGCCAGCCCATTCCTCAATGGTAAACTCTGCAAGTGGTGCGGTGGTGGGCGGAAGAATCTGGTAATTGTGTTCATCATCACTAACCACAATCCACTTTTCTCCATCCCAATACGCTAATTTCAGTTTGTTGATGTCACCACCGCATTGTATGACATCATAGAAATTGTATTGGACACGAAATTCAACGGCTTTTTTAAACGTTTTGAGCGGGGCATTACGGTTGCCCCTATGGTAAATGCAGATATTGCCAATGATCCGGATTGGATTGAAATTTCTATTTTCCTCGATACTCATCATACTTGTTACATCATCGATTTCTTTGTTTATTGCTTCCACGCGTGTATCTGGTAAAAAGACACTGATGCCGTTAAAGTGAACGGGGAATTTATTCATTGCTAACTCCTTTTGTGGTAGATGTTGAATGCTAGTTTGTTCTTGTTTTGCTAATCACACCTCCTTTTGAGTACATCAGATTTGAGATCATTATCGATCATTTGATCAAATGTCATCAGAGCTCGGTGCTCCGGGATCGACTCGAGGAATAACGCCTGCCAGTTTTCATCGTTGATCGCTTTGAGACGTTTAGAAAGATCGCTTCTGCCTCTTGCAAGGGTGTGATCCAGCCGTTCAGAATCACCGCATGCCTGGAACACCCGGGCACAGGTAAGATAAACCAGGCTTGGCAGCTCAAAGCCCTGGGAACCTTCCTCTTCTATAAAATCACAAATCTGCAGTGTGATTTGATTTGCTTTTACTAAGTCATTGCGGGTCAGTGCTAAGCGAACGAGCCCAGCCAGCGGCTCAATCATCTGGAAATTAGCACCTAATGATTCGAAAGTTTCTCGAGAACGCTCAAAATAGGTTATCGCTTCAGAAACATTGCCCGCTGTTTCGTGGGCAAGCCCCAGGTAAAACAGCCCTGATGCCAATCCGCTGCGATCACCGATAGCTTCCAGGCTAGATATTGATTGGTTAATGGTTTGAATGGCGGTATCAGGTTGTCCTAGCCGCCATTCAGCCAGCCCCAAATTAAGCAGGATGTAAGACTCGGTCCTGCGGTCTTGTAAGCGTTTAGCAGCATGATGTGCTTGTTGAAGGAATTTGTAACCATCTTCAAACTGACCTAGTGGCAGATAAAAATAGCCCAGGTTGGTTAGACCCAAAATTTCACCCAACCGATTACCCTGCTGTTGACTGATCTCAATCAGCTGGCACATAAAATCCACACTGCTTGTGACATCACCAATCGACTGGTAATAGAGTGAGAGATTGGTCAATGCTCGTGCCAATATGCCGGCATCACCACACTGGTTGGCGAGGTTTAAAGATAGCTCAGCCCATGTACCAGCAGCCTCCAGATCTCCTTCAGCGGTAAGGATGGCTACCAGCATGGGTAGGATCTCGGCTTGCCTGGTCAGATCATCGGCAGCCTGTGCTGAGGTAAGCGCCTGTTCAAGTGCCTGGTGAGCTGTTGAAATATGCCCCTCTCTGTAGGCCTGGCTGCCAATCAAATAATGGGCTTCAGCTATCCGGCTGGGATCCTTCATTTGTTGGGCTAATTCAAGCAGCTTTTGGTCATCAGCATGGCGTTCTTCGATATCGCCTAAAATCCCCATCGCTTCACTGTGCCCGATGGTCGCCCGCCAGAGATGTTCCAAATCATCTGATTGGATTTTTTTCAAGGCTTGTTCGAACAGATTTCTGGCTTCTTGCATAGAATACTGTTTAGCCGCTCTCTCACCAGCACGTAATGTCCATTCAACAGCTAAATCTTGCTGTCCACCTGCTACATAATGGCTGGCAATCAAAGCCAGGTGTTCCTCGAGACGCTCGCCTGCATTGGCTTCAATCCAGGCCGCAACCTGGCTGTGATAAATGCGGCGATGTTTTAGCAGGACGGTTTCATAGGCGGCATCACGTACCAGGGCATGTTTGAAGAGGTACTCCTGGTGACCCTGAATGGACGATCTCTCATGCGAGAAGATCAAGCCCCGTTCGCGTAAATTCGATAAATGCTCTTTGATATGCTGCGCATGTGTTTCATTATCGGTCAATGCCCTTAAGAGGCCGTCCCAAAAGGTACGGCCGATCACCGCAGCCCGTTGTAACATCAGCTTTTCCGCTGCCGGTAAGCTGTCCATCCGGGCTTGTAGAATGCCGGTCAGGGTGGGCGGTACCTGTATATCAACAAGTTTCTCGAGGTTAACTTGCCAAGAGTCCTGTTTGGTATCAATAATGCCTTTTTCGATCAGCATTTTGATCAATTCTTCAATAAAGAAGGGGTTTCCTTCTGCAACATCTGTCACACAGGTGAATAAGTCTTCAGGAATATCCTCAACGCTGTGCAGGATTTCTGCAATCAGAGCTCGGCTGCGCAAACGAGAAAGCCGGCGCAATTGCAAGGTGGTGAAGCCTTGCAGTCCTTCACTCCAATTTTCCCGTCGCTCAAAAAATTCTGGACGCGCTGTGCAGATGATCATCAATCGGGTACCGGGCTCCTGGCTTAACTTTTCAACCAGGTCGGTAATCAGATCTAGTGAGCTGTCGTCTATCCAGTGCAGGTCTTCTATCAGGATTAATAAGGATTCTTGGGCTAATCGACGGAAAAAATTGATTAGATAAAGGTTGGCGGTCAGACCAAAATCAGGTGTTCCAAACAACCGCTGGACGGCAAGGCTGCTTTTGAAGTCAAAACCAATTAATTGTCCAACCAGATCGGCTTGATCTTGATGGATTAATGTTTGAGCGCCCTTTCGGAATTTCTGCAAAGCCTCCGTGCTGCTGTCTGTCTCTAAAATATTGAAGGTCCTCGCGAATAAATTCCTTAAAATTCCAAAGGGAACAGGTTGGGTGCTGGGAATGGCACGACCCTGTATTATGACTGGCGCGATTGGTTCCTGGGCAATGCCGTCAACGAAGGTTTTTGTTAAGCGTGTTTTGCCGATTCCTGCTTCACCATGAACCAGAACCAATGCGGTTTCACCACCGATGATGGCGTCCTGGTAATGATTATGAAGGGCGGCCATCTCAGGCTCGCGGCCCAGCATCGGTGTCTCAACGCCATGGATGCCGCGCAGACGACTTCTTCGTTGAAACGGTCTGATTTGTTTGACAAGGTAAGTTTGGGTAATTTGCTGGCGGCCTTTAACCGTTATGGGCGACTGTGGGATCACATCGAAAACACCCTGGATTTGACGATAAGTCTCATGACTGATTAAGACGCCGTTCGGCGGAGCGATTTGCTGCAGGCGGGCTGCCAGATTGACCGCGTCGCCCAGGGCAATATACTCAAGGAGCCTGTCTGCGTTCAGATCACCGACCACGACCAGCCCCGTGTTAATGCCGACGCGAACATTGAATTTCTCCAGACCCTGATCCTGGCGAAGTTGTTGGGCGTAGGTTTGGATCCGATTGGTGATCTCCAAACCAGCCATGATGGCGCGTTCGGGATCATCTTCTTTAGCAATTGGCGTGCCAAAATAGGCCAAAATGCCATCTCCCATGACCTGGACCACCATGCCATCATGATTCTTAATGGGTTCAAGCAAGCAGGGATAGGCTCTGCTCATGATGTCTAAGAGGTTTTCAGGGTCGAGGGTTTCGGATAAGGTGGAGTAACCGGCGATATCAGCAAACAGGATGGTGACCATCCTGCGTTCGTAGCCCTCAGATTGAATTGGCAGCGGGCTGGGGGGCTGGGGGAGATCGCTTTTCTGTACAGACGGGGAAACTGGGTCAACCTGGGGCGGGATTTGTGCGCCGCATTGAGCGCCGCATTGGGCGCAGAATTTTGCACCAGCCTGAACTTCGGCCGCGCAAATTGGGCAAGCCAATGTTAGCTTGGTGCCACAATTGGAGCAAAAAGCTGCTGCGGACCCGATTTCAGTCTTACAATTTGGACATTGCATTCGTTTACCCTATTCTGGGTAGCGAAGGATCACACTAATCTATATTATTTACTATTGTACCTGCAATTTTTTCAGGAATAAAAATAAGTCTGTACATCTGCGTGTTGGATAAGTTAATGCTGAACTCAAATTATCGAGAGGAATCTGCAGGTTATATACATTATAGCAAACCAATCGTTTCATTAGCGTTTAATATGGCAACATTGGATGATTGCATCAGGTGAATTTGATCTGTTAAGGTAATGAAGAAAAACTTGGCACGGTTTTTTAGGTTTCTCTGGTCCTGCTCAGTTTTGGAAGCAGTAAATCTGCTGACCATATGCGGTTTAAATGAGGCAATTGCTTTAAAAACAACGTAGAGTCAATGACGGAATATGGTTAAGAACCATTCATTAGCTGATTCATAGCAGCTCGTTGTATTTATCATAATTATTTAGGTTAAAATTATCTAAATTTATATGAAAGACCTGCATAAATTATCAAGATTCCCTTATAATTCAAACGTTATTTTAGAAATTGATAGGAGATAAAATGGCGCCTTTTTTGGAAGTTCACAACCTGATTAAGAAGTTTGGAGACCTGATTGCAGTTAATGATGTGTCCTTTATGGTAAGGGAGGGTGAAATTTTCAGTCTGTTAGGGCCCAATGGCGCTGGGAAAACTACAACGATATCGATTTTATCGACGTTGCTTCCACCGACATCTGGGGATGCGGTGATTGGCGGTCACTCGGTTATGAAAAATCCAATGGCGGTTAAGAAATTAATTGGGGTCGTACCGCAGGAAATTGCCCTTTATGATGATCTGACTGCATTGGAGAATCTCAATTTTTGGGGGAAGATGTATGGTTTGTCTGGTCGTGAGCTCTCCATGCGGGTGGATGAAGTCCTGGAGCAGGTTGACTTGAGAGACCGGGCAAAACAGCGAATAAAAACTTATTCCGGTGGGATGAAGCGTCGGGTCAACATTGGTGTTGGGCTGCTGCATCAGCCGCGCTTGTTATTTTTAGACGAGCCAACGGTTGGGATCGATCCACAATCTCGACGGGCCATCCTGGATTCGGTTAAGGAACTCAACCGGGCTGGCATGACGATCCTGTACACGACCCATTACATGGAAGAAGCCCAGGAACTATCTGATCGGGTGGGTATCATTGACTATGGTAAGTTAATTGCCCTGGGTACGCAAAAAGAGCTGACTGCCCAGGTGGGAGAGATGGACACGCTGATCCTGTACCTGGGGGAGAATGAAGACCCGATACGTTTAGTAGAGTCATTACAGTCCCTACCAGGTGTGGTGCAGGCCAACCCGACCAATCATCAGGTTGCCATTGTGACGCCATCTGCAGAGGAAGCCTTAGCACCGGTTGTATCAAAGGCTAATGACTTGGGCGTGAAGATTTACTCGGTCGACATGCGCGAGCCGAACCTGGAAGCAGTCTTTCTGCACCTGACTGGGCGGGCGTTGAGGGAGTGATCAGATGTCATTTAAAAAATTGTTTATTATCGCGATTATAGATCTAAAACTAATCTTCCGCGATCCGACAGCATTGGTTTTAATGCTCCTGGCGCCATACCTGCTCTCGATTGGAATGGGCGCCCTGACAGGGCGTTTTACCGGTGGGGGTGCAATCGGAATCTCAGGTATCCCGGTTGTAATCGTCAACCAGGACGAGGGCATTTTTGGGGAGATGTTGATCGAAATTATGGAATCGCCTGATCTGGAAGAATTGCTCTCACCAGTCATCGAGGAGGATTTTTCACGGGCCAGGACAACGGTGGATTCTGATCAGCGAGCGGCAGCGATCTTAATCCCCAGCGGCTTTTCAGACAGCGTCATGGGGGGAATGTCCGAAGAGATCGAAGAGGAGGACGTTGCGATTGCCATTTACGCCAATCCGACCCGGCCCACCAGTGTTAATATTATTCGTTCAATTGTGGATCAGTTTGTGGCACAGGTGGAGGTCGGAAGTGTTTCAGCTGGGGTAATTGTGCCCCAACTCATACAAGCTAGCATCATCTCGTCCGACGAAGCGATTGAAATGGGCAGCGAGATTGTATCAGAGATGGCGCAGGGATTTGGTACTTCTGCTTCGATCCAGGTGAGGATGGATCAGGCTGAAGAAGAAGCGCTTGATTTTGATGTCCTGGCCGTCATGGCGCCCGGTATGGCGACCATGTTTTTAATGTTCACGGTTACTTATGGCGCGCGTTCATTGTTGGCTGAAACCAAAGCTGGCACGCTACCGAGATTGTTGATCTCACCGACTCATGCTTACAGTGTTTTGGGAGGGAAGTTCACCGGCATCTTGTTTACGGCGATTGCCCAACTGGTGATCTTAATTGGCGGGACTTCGCTCATGTTCGCACTTCAGTGGGGCGATGTGTTTGGTGTCGTCTTGCTGATCCTGGCGGCTGCGATTGGCGCGACGGGTTGGGGAATCATATTTGCTGCCATTCTTAAGACACCCGGGCAGGTTGCCATCACTGGGTCCGCTGTGATGCTGTTGTTTGGGTTGTTGGGGGGCAGTTTCTTTCAACTGGATATGCTGCCCGGTTGGCTGCAAACACTTTCCAGGATAACGCCGAATGCATGGGCTAATGAAGGTTTTTATATTTTATCTCTCGGTGGGAGGTTGTCTGATATCCAATCGAACTTAATTGCCCTGTTGGTTATGGGTTTGGGATTGTTTATTGCAGCCTCCTGGATGATCAACAAACGCGGCCTGGTGGGGAAGTAGGGGTTTAGTGGAGAGTGCTATGAAAAAGTTATTTGCAATTATACGAAAAGATACATTGATCCGGTTTACCAGCCCGGTTGAATGGCTGTTTTTCCTGATATTGCCGATTGTTTTCATTTTTATCCTCAGCGGTGGTACTGGGGCTCCGGGTGATACCCGCATCACCTTGTTGACGGTTGATCAGGCACAATCGACACTATCGGCTGCTTTGATCGATGAATTGGAAAAATCACCTTCGGTCAGGCCTGAGCTAACCAGCTTGGGAGAAGCGCAAAGCCTGTTTGACTCATTTCAAGCTTCCGCAGTGTTGATCATTCCGGAAGGCTTTACCTCCGAGGCATCCCGCCAGGGGAACGCGGCGGTAGAACTTAAACAACAGCAAAACAATATGAACGCCCTTGTTCATCAACAAGCGGTCACCACAGCTGTGGGACGCTTGAGCAGCCTGGTGGATATTGCAACAACCAGTGTGGACACGGCAGAAACAATAAGACCCTTTGCCACAGATCAGGAACGGTTGGCTTTTTACGACAAAGCATTTGGGTCTGCCCAGCGCTTAATGGCGGGGGCACCCCAGAGGGTGGTGGTGTTTGAAGGGGAGACAGAAGATGCAATCAATTACGACCCGCGTGCCAACAGTGTGGCTGGGCAGATGATCACCTGGGTCTTTATCCCGTTGATTGGTGTTTCGGCGATGTTCGCATGGGAACGTGAGGGGGGTACCTTACGGCGCCTGCTGGTTTCACCAACCACCAAAGCCATGTTCATTGGCAGCACCGTGATCGGTCAGGTGTTGACCGCGCTGGTGCAAATGGCGATTCTAATTGTCTTTGGTGCACTGACTCTGGACATTAACTGGGGTCAATCCCCACTTGCTTTGGGACTGATCATGCTGACCTCTGCACTGTCTGCAGCCGCGCTTGGTACCATGCTGGGCACGATGATCAAAACGGCTGGCCAGGGAGATGGGCTTTCGATCCTGATTGGCATGGTCATGGCGCTAATGGGGGGATGCTGGTACCCGATTGAGCTGTTTCCCGAAGCCATACGCCGGGCTGCCCAGGTACTGCCGACTTACTGGGCGATGAATGGATTTCTAAACATCGCGGTCAGGGGACAGGGTTTAGAAGGTGTTTTGCTGCCCAGTATGATTTTAACCGGATTTTCCCTCGTTTTTTTTGCTCTTGGCATTTGGCGGTTTAAGTTTGAGTAAGTAATAGGTATTAGGAAGTAGGTATTAGGTATTAGGTAGTCTGTCGTTGGTAGCCATTAGCTAAAAACTGAAAGATTGAAGTTGATAGCAATTCAGTCTGGTATTTGAAAAAAATTTCAGGTAGAGCACCTAATTCCTATTACCCAATCGCCTAATTCCTAATACCCAATACCCAATTGCCTAATACCCAGATCTCAGCTTACTGCTTTGGATAACCAACTGGGATCAAGTAAAGCGGTACCTCATCAGCGGGCAGGGAAAGGGCATCGCTGATCTGGTCTTGATGGAAGGCACCGATGGGAACGCTGCCCAGGTCAAGCGCAACCGCTTGCAGGTGGATGTTTTGGGCGGCATGACCTGCCTCAAGGAAAACGTATTGGGGTGTGCGCGCCTCACCATATCTTTCAGCAGTGCGTTGGAAGACCGCGCTGATCACGATGACCAGGGGTGCATCGAGGACAGAACTCTGCCGCAAGGCTGCCTGGTAAAGGTCGGGTCGGGGGTCTTGATCCAGGAGTCTCACCAGGCTGTGGGTTTGCGGTCGGTAATGGAATAGACCATCCGGCGTCGCCGCGTAAACCTCCAGGGGGTAACGGGCACCAGCGGAGGGTGCCGTGCGCAATCCGGTGGGGGCGGTGATGCCTTGGGCAGCCCATAATAGCTGTCCTAATTGAATGTCGGTCAGGGGGATGT
>SLIC01000233.1 GCA_007135845.1 Candidatus Brevefilum sp. | reverse complement strand
GAAGGAAAGGGTAAGCTTGTTTTCCATCTCTGCCACGAAACCCGGGTCGAGGTTGGGCACCCGGTTCCCATGATCTGGGTCGGGGTCCCAAGGGGATGTGGCAGTAGAATCGAAGAGTGTTTCCAGATCATAATCAGGATACTTGTAAATTGGAAAACAGACCAAAATTCCTCTGTTACTGATAAATGCCCTATTGTCAACAATTGTATTCGCTACTAAAAAGTGCGTATAATTTCCTGGCCAAACAACTTGCCGCATTGCTAGTAATGCGATGTTTGGACGGATCATATGATTCATGATTTCCTGACGTAATCTTTCAACAAATGTTGAGGAATACAATAACCATCTGTTATCAAAGGGGCGATAATTGAATGAATAAATTTCTATCTTTTCTTTTTTGTCGATAAATGAATATCTAGCTTCATCAAACTTCCAGCTGTTTGTGTCTTTTATAGAAAGAGATTCCTTAAGAGATGTATGAGGAATTTTATTGTTTTGTATATCTTTGAATCGGTTTACTAAACTATCATAATCAAAATCAACAACTAAATTATCACGGTGAGTTTTAATACCTGATGAGTTAAGATCAAATATTTCTTCAATTTCACGAAAACGGTTGAACTCATTAATGAAACCAAAATCTTTAGGCACAAAAAAGTAATTGGGAGGTTTTGCAGATATTGACATCCAATTATTCGATATCCCAATTTCATTTAGTAAAGACTTATATTTTTGTGATCTTAGACCATATACATCTTTATAATGTACATCTGCAATATGAGCACAATTGATACCCGTTTTAACTAATATGGTTATGGCAACCCCTTGTCGAATATCAAATACATTTTCATCCTTTTGCCCATCAGGCGTGGTCTCAGATATGATGGCACTTCCATGCAAATTCAGAACAAAAATGTTATCAAATGTTTTCATTAATTCTTCACGCACACCTCGATGGATTAGACCGGAAAGATATGAATTATTAGTAATCATGGCAACGATTCCAGAACCCGTCCGCTCAATGCGATCGTGGGCAAAGCGGATGAACTTAATATAATCATCGGAAAGGGGTTGGATATTCCGCTCGTCGCGTACGGCTTCTTTATAGGTATCCATCAAACCTTCGATAAATTCGCTTTTGTTTGCCGAGCTAACCGAATAAGGTGGATTGCCCAGCACAACCATGATTGGCTTCTCTTGCTTAACTTCATCGGCAGCTTTGGCTTCTTCCGCCACAAACTGCATCGGCCCGTACAGTCCCTGCATGTCCTCCGGAAGTACCTCCAGCGTGTTGGTCAGATAAACCTGGATGCGGTCATCGGCCTGGAAGTCATAGCGCCAGCGTGCCTGCTGTTCTTCGGGTAGGTCCAGGTCGTGCCCGGCTAACTGCAAAGCCAGCTTGAAGTGCGCCACCGCGTAGGGGGCCATCATGATTTCAAAGCCGAAAATGCGTTTTAGCAGGTGGTTGCGCACATAGCCAGACCACATCCCGGCGTCGTTGCGTGCCATGAATTCATCCCGGATCAGGTCAATCACAGCATATAAAAATGTGGCGGTGCCTACAGCCGGGTCTAATACCAGCACCTTGTGTGTGCCGTCAGGCAGGCGTGTGATATCAGCCAATCCTTGCGGTAAACCAAATCGGGTTTTCAGCAGCTCATCGACCGAACGCACAATAAAGTTCACTACCGGCATGGGCGTGTAATAGACGCCGCGCCGTTCTTTCAGTCTTGGGTCGTAGGCTGCCAGGAAGGTCTCGTAGAAGTGCATCATCGGGTCGTCTTGCCGGGTGGCGCGGCCGAAATCAGCCAGGATGGCGTGCATGTCCGCATTCGCCAGCACCTGGATCAGGTCATCGACAAAGCCCGCGTAGGGTTCATCAGAGAGCTGCGGTCCGGTGATATAGGAGAAAAAGTCACGCAGAAACGGGTTGGTGCGGGGGATCGAATACTTGGCGGTGTAGCGATGGAATGTTCCATTTTGGTGCATGATGCGGGCGGAAAACAGCCCGTAGGACAGCGTTTGTGCGAACATGTCCGCGAATTGACCCAGGTTTTCAGGTTGGTCGAGGTCTGGGATCAACACCTGGGCAAAGGCACGCCGCCATCCTTTGAGCAGCTCTGAAGCCTGGTCAGACTCTAAGGCATTGACGATTACATCACGGATCAAGTGGGTCAGGCGCGCCATCCGTTCAGCCAGTTCACGCGGTGTGCTGATCGGTTGGGGTTGGTGTGCCAGGAAGTCTTTGAGTAGTTCTTCAAGATTTTTGCGACCATTGGTTTCTAGTTGAAGCTGGCCGCGTTTGTCTGGACTGGCTAACCTGACTGACCGCCGCAGTTCGCCATCCACATACCAGCGAAATTCAACGTAATCTGTCAGAATCAGGTTTTCAAGCGCCAGGCGGTAGCGTTTGAGTTGCTCGGAGTTTTCAGCCATATCGAGGGAAGCGCCGATATCTTTAGCCTCGACATGCCCAACTTTAAAATCCTCCTGCATGATCACCAGGTCCGGTGCACCACAGGCTACCCGGGATGGTTCATTAATCGCCCGTACTGATTCTTGCAGTGCCTCAAACAACGCCGCCAGAGTGCCGCGATACGTGTGCTCCGTGGCGACGCCTGTGGCAAGTTTCTTTTTGAGGTTGTCGAGATAGGTGGTGATCGGG
The DNA here is from genome assembly GCA_007135845.1 of Candidatus Brevefilum sp. The sequence continues at coordinate 130 of SLIC01000233.1, read as the reverse complement.
TGCGTCATGGCTGGCTCTCTTCCGTGTGAAGGACCTGGGCAATCAGGGTGTTCCCCCGATGGATTTGATTGGGGTAATTATACCAAGGAAGCACTTTAGATCACCTGTGATAACAGGAAGGAGTTTGCTG
>SLIC01000259.1 GCA_007135845.1 Candidatus Brevefilum sp. | reverse complement strand
CGTAATGAAAAGTCTTCTGCCATCTGATCTCCTTTAATTTGTGTGTTCGCTCAAGCCGATCCTGTCATGCAGGGCAATCCCAATCGGTGTAATGAACAAAGGGTGTGCTGCTACCTGTGTGGGCAGTCCGGTGACCTCCTGGATCACTGGGACAATCCCCGGGAAAAGGCAGGTGCCGCCCACCAGGACAATGGACTCGGCCTGATAACCGCGAATATGTTTCTCGATGATGGTACCCATTTTCTCCATCACAGGGCGGATAATTGGAAAAAGCCGCGATTGCTGGGATGGATCCGTTTTCTGAGATTCGGCTTCCTCAAAACTGATGTTCATGCTACCCGCAATGACCAGCGTCATGTGGGTGCCGCCCGTGGCCTCATCTGCGGTGTAGATCACCTGTCCATTTTCAATGATGGCAATACCGGTTGTTCCGCCGCCGATATCAACAATAACGCCGTCTGAAATGCCCAGCAGGTTATTGGCGGCTGTTGGTTCAGGGATCAGTTCCGGGCAAACCATTCCTGCTGCTTCAACAACATTGGCAGTTGATCGTCGTTCCGCTGGGGGTACACCAGGGGGGTACCCACTGGCAGCATGGGTAATTCTTTTACCCAGTCTCACCTCAACGCTTTTTTTCATCATCTGCAGGATATCAACTGCGCCAACATAATCCACCACAAGACCATCACGCACTACCTGGGTGAAGCGATACTCACCCGCAATGGGCATACCTTGGGCATCAAGAACTACCAGAACGGTATACGCCGTACCCAGATCAACCCCGACACGCAACGTGCTGGTTGGCGTCGGTAAGGGTGGAGGTTTGGCGCCGTTTGGGTTTGGTAAGATCACCTCATGGGCGCGTGAAAGCAATATATCCGGGTCATAACCCGGCGTCTTCAGGGACGGGTTTGTCACAGGTCAAGCCTGATTTATTTTGATTCTGTGCCGCGACCACCGACGCTGCCCTTGGTTTTCTGAGGCAGGATCATCTCAACATCTTCGTGGGGTCGAGGGATGACATGCACCGAAACAAGTTCGCCAACACGCTTGGCTGCTGCGGCACCCGCATCTGTGGCTGCTTTGACTGCGCCGACATCGCCACGAACCATAACGGTGACGAAGCCTCCGCCGACATACTCTGAGCCAATCAGGACCACATTGGCAGATTTCACCATGGCATCTGCGGCTTCCACCGCACCAACCAATCCCTTGGTTTCAACCATTCCCAGTGCTATTAATGCTGTATCTAATGCCATCTTGTTAAATCCTTTCATTATCTAATCGAGTCATTTAGTGTTGTTCAGTATTTCTTCAACGGCATCCCGGACTGCCTTTTCAATCTCTTTTGCTGAGGGTCCTGGTTTTGGTTTCCCAGGGACCATGGCAGCTGCCGGGGGAGCTGATAATTCATAAGCCAGGCGTTTGACATTGAATAAGTGCTGTGCTGAAATGTTATCACCGGTAATTGATCCGCCCACACCCCCTGCACCCAGGGTCATGGAGGGTACCACACCTGTTGTCAATCCAACGGCGCCCAGCGTTCCCATGGTATTGACAGCGATGCGGAAGACGGGTTTTTCAAGTCCAAAGGCCATTATCACATCCTGGTTAGTTGCGTGAATGATCAAGCTGTGCCCACGACCGCCAAATTGAATTAGTTCGATGCAGCGATCACAGCCTGCTTCCCAGCCATCTTCTTGATACCAGCCTAAAACTGTGGTGAGCTTCTCTCGTGAAAGCGGTTCGTCCTTGCCGGTTTTTTCCAGACGGGTGACCAAGATGCGGGTACCTTTTGGGATGTCGAACCCTGCCATAGCTGCCAGGTACTCGGCTGGTTTACCCACCGTGGCAACATTCATACTGCCGTCCGAGTGAAAGAGGAGCTTGCGCAGCAGGTCTGTTTGGTGACTGTCGGTAAAGTATGCCCCTTCCTGCGCCATCAGCGACGCTAAACGGTCAGCGATCTGGCTGTCAGCAACAACAGCCTGTTCCGTGGCACAGATTGTTGAGCAATCAAACGCTTTGCTGGCAACAATATAATGGGCGGCTTTTACCAGGTCAGCTGATCGATCGACATAAACCGGCACATTACCCGGACCGACACCGTAGGCGGGTTTTCCTGTTGAATGGGCAGCCCGTACCATTGGTGTACCCCCCGTCGCCAGGATCAGGGCCACATATTTATGTCGCATCAGTTCCTGGGTGCCTGGCAAGCTGATGTTTTGCATACAAGCAATCAATCCAGGCGGCGCGCCGTTTTCCAGTGCAGCTTGGGACATGATCCGAGTGGTTTCGTAGGAGCATTTTGCCGCAGAAGGATGGGGAGCGATCACGATTGCATCGCGTGCTTTTACGGCAATCAATATTTTGAAGATAATGGTTGAGGTGGGGTTGGTACTGGGTGTTAATGCCGCCACGACACCAACCGGCCAGGCGATATCGTACAACCTTTTTTCTGGATCATGACCAATAATGCCGACAGTCTTTAAGTCTTTGATACTGTCCCAAACATTTTGTGCTGCGAAGATATTTTTTAAATGTTTATGTTCAGGAACGCCATAACCAGTTTCGTTGTGAGCCTGGATCCCTAAGGATTCGGATGCAGTCAGGGCTGCAGCAGACATGGCAGCACAAACGCGATCAACCTGTTCTTGAGAGGCTGTTGACCACTGCTGCCATGCAATAAAGGCGCGGCTAACAAGGCTGCGAGCTTCCTGGATTGAACGTAAGTCCTGGTCAAGTTCCATGATCAAGATTAACCTTTCTGGAAGGTCACCTTTCCATCGACTTCGAGGGAGTCAATCATTGCCATGATGACAGCATCAACAGGGCGATCTTTGGTGATGGTTGTCTGCCGGGCGCTGGAACCATGGGCAGTCAGGACCAGGTCACCCACACCAGCGTTAACCGTGTCTACAGCAACAAAGGGTTTCCCAACTGGATCACCTTTTTCATCCGTTTGCTGAACGATCAGCAATTTCTGTCCAGTTAATTGTTCATCTTTGATGGTCGAAACCGTGGTACCGATCACTTTGGCTATCAACATAGGTTTTATCTCCTCAATCAGTAGGATTTATCAGCTGAAGGGGTCTCTGTTGCAGGTTTGTTATCCGGTTGATCTTCCTGGAGAATCTTGACACCTGCGCTGGCACCCAGACGGGTGGCACCAGCGGCAACCATCAGTTCAGCATCCTGGTATGTGCGAATGCCGCCTGCAGCTTTTACACCCAGATCTGGTCCCACAGTTTTTCGCATTAAGATGACATCATGGACGGTTGCGCCGCCGCTGGAAAAGCCAGTTGATGTTTTTACAAAATTTGCTCCGGCTTCCTTGGCGAGCAGACAGGCTACGATTTTCTCCTCATCTGTCAACAATGCCGTTTCGATGATAACTTTAACCAAAACATCAACTTCATGGGCAACCGCGACGACTTCGCGGATATCTCGAGCAACCAAGGCTGTATCGCCGGCTTTCAGCGCGCCGATATTGATGACCATATCGATCTCTGTAGCGCCATTTTCTAAGGCATTTTTAGTCTCAAAGACTTTAACGTCTGTTGCAGTGGCACCCAGTGGAAAGCCGACCACAGTACAAACTTTCACATCTGAACCCCGGAGTAGATCCGCACATAATTTTACGTGGGTGGGATTGACGCATACGGAAGCAAAGTGATGTTTTCGTGCTTCAAAACAGAGTTGGGCGATCATGTCTGCAGTAGCTTCAGGCTTGAGCAGGGTGTGGTCGATCATCCTGGCTAGAGATTTATCTTCGGGGATGACTCCCAGGGTAGACGTCAAGCGTTCTGCACCTGCACTGATCACATGACCAGCATTGTCAAAACAGGTTGTGACCTTGACCCCATCAGCAACTTCAATCTTGCAGGTGGCACCCTGGGGATATTTACCTTGCTCTTCCCGTTCTGCGAAAGCTAACAGGATCTCTTGTGTGATGATTTCTACCAATGTATCAATTGTTTTACGATTTGGAGTCATGACTACTCCCGTTATTTTGAGTATTTCTTCTCGATGGCGTTGATCTTATCAACGCGTTTGGTATGCCTGCCGCCGCCAAATTTTGTTCCCAACCAGGTTTTAAGGATTCGCTGGGCCTGGTTGGTTTCAATCATACCTGCACCTAAAGTGAGCACATTGGCGTTATTGTGTTCCCGGCTGTTGACTGCAGTGGCATAATCGTAACACATAGCCGCTCGCACACCAGAGACTTTATTGGCCGCCATGCACGATCCGATTCCGGCACCATCAATGATTACACCCCGCCAGGCTTTCCCCACGGCAACCAGTTCAGCTACCGCAAGGGCAATATCAGGGTAATCGACCGATTCTTTGCTGTCCGTACCACAATCGATGACCTGGTATCCAAGACTGATCAGATCTTGTTTCAGCAAGGCTTTAAGGTCAACACCGCCGTGATCTGTACCAATTGCTACGGTTCGCTGACCTTGATCACTTTCGGAAATGTTGACATTTGTTGTCATCTTGGAGATCGCTTCAGGCTCGTTTTCTGAAGCTGGAACACCCAGGGTCTGGTAGACTGCTTTTCGTACAATTTCTTCAATTTCTTGTTCTGTAAGGTTGGGTTTCATTTAGAATTTCTCCAATCTTTTCCGACGTGATTGCCTGGCTGTTGCAGCTGGTCTAAAAAGCTTATTTCCCTGGATTTCTGAATTTGGTCAGAATGGGAGTGTGTTTTAAAGATGTGTAAATATTGTACCAAAATATTATATCTCAGGTTGAAAATTTCAATATTTGTGTGAAGTGAGTGGTGAGTTGTGATTAGGGAATGGTGAGTTGTGATTAGTGAATTGTGAATGGTTATAATGAAAATGGTATTGGGTATCAGGAATTAGGTATTAGGTCTGGCGTCCTGAAAAACAAATTGTACGTATGATTAAGACGGGCTCTTCTGTGAACTGAAGATATTGGTCACATGTTGGGTGGGGATTTTCAGAATTAAAGCAACATCATGACAATGGTTTTTTGGGATTTTGCCGATATTGGTTATATAATTAGAGTGTGAAAAATGGTGTCATGATTTTGACAAAGCCATGATCCAGTGGTAAACTGTCAACGCATTTGAATTGACGCCCATCCGGGCGTCTTTTAATGAGTAAGGGATAGACGGAAAATGAGAACGATTTTATGGAATGACGATAAACAGGTCGTGGAGATGATCGACCAGCGAATTCTTCCGCATGAATTTGCCATCCTCAGTTACGATAACTACCAAGATGTAGCGGATGCCATCCGCACGATGGTTATCCGTGGAGCACCGGCAATTGGTGCAGCGGCTGCCTTCGGGATAGCTGTTGCTGGCTTTCAGTCAGCGGCAAAATCCAGAGAAGGCTTGCTGGAGGATTTATCTAAGGCAGGGGAATTTCTCAACCAGGCTCGACCCACTGCCGTCAACCTATCTTGGGCTGTACGGAGGATGATGAAGGCGGCCGAGAATTTCGATGGTTCTGCTGATGAACTGTGTGCCTATATGCTTACCCTTGCCAAGGAAATCGCTGATGAGGATGTTGAAATCAATAAACGAATGGCGACCTTTGGCGCAGAATTGATTGATGATGGGGATCATGTTTTGCATCATTGTAACACCGGGGCATTGGCAACGGTGGATTGGGGAACTGCACTTGGTGTGATTCGAATGGCGCATGAACAGGGTAAGAACATTCATGTGTTTGTGGATGAAACCCGACCGCGTTTGCAGGGTGCACGCCTCACAGCCTGGGAACTAGAACAATATGGCGTTCCTTACGATATCATTACCGACAACTCATCGGGATACCTGATGCGTAAAGGCATGGTGCAAAAGGTTGTTTATGGTGCTGATCGAGTGGCTGCCAATGGCGATGTTGCGAATAAAATCGGGACCTATATGCTTTCACTGGCAGCCTATGACAACGGAATCCCGGCTTATTGTGTTTGTCCCATGTCGACGATCGATTTTGATCTTCCTCGCGGTGACATGATCCCGATTGAAGAGCGGGATCAGGCAGAGGTGCTCGATCTAACCCTGATGGGCGATTCGGTGGCTCCTGAGACGGCAACTGCACGGAATTTTGCGTTTGATGTCACACCAAATCGCCTGGTCTCAGGTTGGGTGACCGAAAAGGGGGTGATTTATCCCCCATTTAAGGCTAATATTCAATCTGCTAAAAATTGAAAATGTTTTGATTAGATAACACCGTCGTGTGGTGAAAAAGAAAGGAAAAAATGAGCATTGTTCTGACAGGTTCAATCGCATTTGATTATCTAATGTCCTTTCCCGGCTATTTTAAGGATCATATCCTCCCAGAACACCTTGAATCGATCAGCCTTTCTTTCCTGGTTGATGATATGGTTCGTCAGCCTGGCGGCGTGGCAGCCAACATCGCCTATTCACTTGGTTTATTGTGCGAAAAACCCCGCCTGGTCGCCACAGCAGGCGTTGACTTTGGGGATTATCGACAGCTCCTTGATGATGCAGGTGTGGACACCACTGGTGTGAAGATCATTGAAGACAAATTTACAGCATCTTTTTTTGTAAACACGGATCTTTCTAACGCGCAAATTGCCAGTTTTTATGCGGGTGCCATGGCCGATGCTGGTTTGATTTCGATGAATGATCTGGGGTTGACCACAGATGATTATGTGGTTATTTCACCCAACGCACCAGATGCAATGATCAAGTACGCGCTTGAGTGCCAGGAACTCGAAGTGCCTTATATTTTTGACCCCAGCCAGCAAATTGTGCGTTTAAGTCAAGCGGATCTCATCAAGGGTATCAAGGGTGCCCATGCTTTGTTTGGTAACGAGTACGAGTTTGAATTATTACAGAAGCACACAGGATTAAGTGCTGACGAAATTCTAGGTGATTTAGCTTTTGCCGTGATAACGCTGGCAGAATCGGGCTCTCGTGTGTATGAAGGCAGCAGCATATTAAGTGAAGTTCCTGCTTTTCCACCCTCTCGCGTTCTGGATCCAACGGGTGTGGGAGATGCTTTCAGGGCTGGTTTTTTCAAAGGTTATTTAAATGGGGTAAACCTGGTATTGTGTGCGCAAATGGGAGCGCTGGCAGCGACCTATTCCCTGGAGGAAATGGGTCCACAAAACCATTGTTATATGATGCAAGATTTTATCAACAGGTTCCGCACATTGTTTGATGATCAAGGTGAACTGGACATTTTAGTGTAAGATTCTTAACACACAAGCGTTGCATTGGCAGCGTATTATTATTTTGGAGGACTAAATGGAAAATTATGATGTAAAAGACTTAAGCCTGGCGGAGGGTGGACGACGCAGGATCGCATGGGCAGAACGGGAAATGCCTGTTTTACGCACAATTTATGAGCGCTTCGAGCGTGAACGCCCCTTTGAAGGTATTCGCATGTCAGCTTGTTTACATGTGACGACTGAAACAGCCAACCTGATGCGAGCTTTACAGGTGGGCGGAGCAGATGTGGTTTTGACAGCGTCAAACCCGCTCTCGACCCAAGATGATGTGGCAGCTTGCCTGGTGTCTCATTATGAGATTCCAGTATATGCGATCAAAGGTGAAGATAATGCCACTTATTACAAGCATATTAATGCAGCTTTGGACCACCGTCCTCACCTGACAATGGATGATGGGGCAGACCTGGTCAGTACCCTGCATATGGAACGCCGTGATCAGCTCAGTGAGGTCATTGGTGGGACGGAAGAAACCACAACGGGTGTCATCCGCCTGAGAGCAATGGCTGCTGACGGTGAGTTGAAATTCCCGGTGATTGCTGTCAACGACGCCATGACCAAACATTTTTTCGATAACCGCTATGGAACCGGTCAGTCCACCATTGATGGAATCATCCGGGCGACCAATATCTTGCTGGCTGGTAAGACGATGGTAGTAGCTGGTTATGGTTGGTGCGGGCGTGGTATGGCAATGCGTGCACGCGGTATGGGTGCCAATGTGATTGTTACCGAGGTTGATCCGTTAAAGGCATTGGAAGCAGTGATGGATGGTTTTCGAGTGATGCCGATGGAAGAAGCTGCCCCAATCAGTGATTTCTTAGTGACCCTCACCGGGGATATCAACGTGATTGATAAGCACCATTTTGAGATCATGAAGGATGGTGCCATTGTGGCTAACTCCGGGCACTTCAATGTAGAGATCAATATCCCTGCCTTGGAAGAAATGGCAGTTGAAAAACGGCTGGTGAGACCGTTTATCGATGCCTATGACCTGCCAGACGGACGCACAATTCATATTCTTGGTGAAGGCCGCCTGATCAACCTGGCGGCTGCTGAAGGGCATCCTGCCAGTGTGATGGATATGTCCTTTGCCAACCAGGCACTGGGCGCTGAGTACATGATTAAAAATGCTGATCAATTGGAGAACATAGTTTATACTGTTCCATTGGATATCGATATGGAAATTGCCCGTTTGAAGTTAGAGGCGATGGGCATTGATATTGATGTGCTGACAGCTGAGCAAATTGCTTATTTGAATTCCTGGCAAGAAGGCACCTAGAATAAAGTTGTTTTAAAGATCAGAGGTTATCTCAATTTCTCGAGATAACCTCTTTTGTTTATTAAGCTTTGATATTTTTTACTGATGCTTGTAAAGATCAGGATGGTGCGGTGTGAATACCTTTAAAGCGATTTATGACTGGTGTAAAACCTGATCAGCAATTTTGAGCATTTCCTGTTTGATTATCCAGGAATCTGCAAATGCTATGTTAATCGATTTCAGCCTCGTAGTTATCATCATCGTCAGACCAGGGGGTGGCAGGACTGCTGACCATTGCCTGTTCACGAACGGCTTTTTCAACTTCTTGCAGCAGTTCTTGATTTTGGCGTAAGAACTCTTTTGAGTTTTCACGACCCTGACCTAAGCGGATATCACCATAGGAGTACCATGAGCCGTGTTTATTGATAATATCCATCTCCACACCGAGATCAAGCACATCCCCAACTCTCGAGATCCCTTCGTTATACATGATGTCGAACTCCGCTGTTCGGAAGGGCGGTGCGACCTTATTCTTGACGACGCGTACCCGCACACGGTTGCCGATGATCTCAGCACCGGATTTGATGGACTGGATACGGCGGACATCGAGGCGTACGGAAGCGTAGAATTTGAGGGCATTGCCCCCCGTGGTTGTTTCAGGATTACCAAACATCACACCAATTTTGTGGCGAAGCTGGTTGGTGAAGACGACGGCTGTGCGGGTCTGGTTGATCGCGCCAGAGAGTTTGCGCATGGCCTGGGACATCAAGCGGGCCTGGGTACCCATGGTTGGATCGCCCATATCCCCTTCGATTTCGGAACGGGGCACCAGGGCTGCAACGGAATCAATCACCACAATATCGACTGCCCCAGAGCGTACCAGAGTTTCCGTGATTTCCAGAGCTTGTTCACCCATATCTGGTTGGGAGATTAGCAAATCATCCACATTGACACCGCATTTGGCGGCATATACGGGATCAAGGGCGTGTTCCATATCGATGAAAGCAGCCGTACCCCCCAGCTTTTGCGCTTCAGCCACGATATGTTGACAAACGGTTGTCTTTCCAGAGGCCTCAGGGCCGTAGATTTCAGTGATGCGTGCCCTTGGTATCCCGCCCACACCTAAAGCAATGTCAAGTGAAAGAGAACCAGTGGGTATGGCATCAACAGCGAGGTGTTTTGCCTCACCAAGTTTCATGATCGAGCCTTCGCCATAACGCTTAACAATGTCCTTCAGGGCTTTGTCAAGTACTGTTTTCTTTGCTTCATCCATATCGCCATCCTTTTCTGTTGATTCCTCTTGGTGAGGGTTTGGGTGAGGTCATGATACGCGCGTTGGTTTGAACCAGCAATAACTCATTTTAATATTAGAAATTAAACTAATTTTAGCACATATGTTCAGTATGTCAAGGGTAATGCAATTAACGTTACATAGTCTATACCTTGCGTTTTTTGTCCTGTAACTATTCTACTAAAACTTGCTGGTTTCATGTTCAGTAATGTGTGAAGGGTTATAAGTCATTAATTATTACTGATCATTGAACCTGGCTTATTGCACAGAATCAAATAAGATGAACGGGTCAAAAATCTGGAAATAACCGCTCATCCGCCACAGGCAGTAGCTGCCCATTTCTTCAAAGGTATTGGTGTTTTCGTAATGCGCCATAGTCTCGATATCCAAGCCGGAGGGTCCCAAACGTGTTTCTAAATGGAGATGGGGCATGTCGGAATAACCGGTATTGCCAACGGTCCCGATGGTCTGACCGCAAGTTATTGGATCACCACGCTCAAAGGCAGGATGCACTTCCATGTGGGCATACAGATGGTAAACCGAAAACTCACCGGTCACCACGGGCAGGGGTACCTCAGGACAAATTAATCGATAATGAGGGTCTTCCGGTACTGGCAGGTAACCTGCCAGGAGCACTTCCTGGAGATGTTCTGGTAAATCAGTAAGCGGTGTTTCGATGAGGACGGTGTAACCGTAGGGTCTCATGTCTTCCAGGGTTAGATTCGTTTTGCCAGACATGATGGCATAGATTTCAATACCTTCGATTGTTAGCCGATCGCCGCGCTGATAATAGGCAAAATCAATCCCATGATGACCCCCATCATCGCCAAAGTTTTTTGGAATTACGAGCGGTCCTGAGATGATTGATTTCAGGCTTTCGAAGGTCTCGTCTTCCAGCGGAGAACAGATCTCGAAGTTGGGCGTAGGAGTCGGGCTGGGTTCAGGTAAGGGGGTCGGTGTTCCTGTGGGCATCATAGTTGGTGAAGGAGTAGGCGTTGGCTCAAGCTGCCTGTGTTCGACCGGGTAAGCTTCTGTCGGTGAGATGAGATTATCTACCTGGGCTGGCTGGCAAGCACTCAGCAATAAAGCCAGGACCAGGAGTAAGAATTTAATCATTTTGGTGTGATCCTGCGGCTTTCCATATAAAAACGCTTTTCTTTGGCTGCTCCCATTGAAAAAGTCTTACGCGGTAAGGCACCGTCCAAAATGACCGTCTTGAACAGGTCAGATTTCTCAAT
>SLIC01000264.1 GCA_007135845.1 Candidatus Brevefilum sp. | reverse complement strand
TTCTGACCTCGCTTATTCATAGAGAACGATCTTGTGCTTAATTGGATTATAGTCCAGACCGGTTAACTAAAAAGGGTTTGTAGACTGTTTGTTTAACCTCAAGGTTCTTGATGGTCACTATTTCGACGCCTTTCCGCCAGCTCAGACTGCATGACCCGGCAGCGGTCATACCACAGCCGTTCATAATCCTGCGGGCTGATAACCTTTTCTGCCAGGTCAGCAACGCTGAAAATCTGTGCATCATGACACCATGCCACACAGATCCGGTAAGCGTCCCAGTCGAGATCATCAGGATCGGGAAAAGTTGGCACCGCCGGCAATCCTGCAAGATACGCCGCCAAGGCCCGGGTATGTCCATCCGTCATCACCTGCAAACCATCCAACCGCTTAATCGGGATGGGCGAAATACCAGTTGGATTGGAATAATCATAGTGGGATTGAACCTGGGTTAATTTCTCACGGCTGATATACAATTGCGAAGGCTGCAAGGATTCTATTGCCATCAAGTAAATCTCGGTCCCATCAGCCATCATGTCAGCCTTTCTGCACCATCCTGATTAATTGGTCCAGGTCCCCAACCGTTTCCAACCCGGCATACTGACCGGTGCCGCTGAATATTTCGCGCCCTGCCAGGTCTTCAAATCGGACTGCTAACTTTGCGTCGAGGGTTTCGATGATCCGTCGATCCATTTCTGTGGTGGTCGGTGCCTGGAACAAGCCTCCCTCAACACGGATGGCTTTGATCTGTAATCGATGCGTGGCGTTCCTGACCACCAGATTAACCTCAGCATCTGTAAGTGACAACGACTCAATCTTGCCGCGGTTGTAGGTAGCAAAACGGTGAATAACCCCATCATGCAGAAAGCCAATTATAAAACCACCGAATGACTGCCCGATCCACGGGATCACGGCGACCGAAAGCATCAAGCTGACCCCTGGAGCTTCAAAGTGATTGCTCTGCCCCCAAATCCAGGCAGATGGAAATTGCTTACCCCAATCCTTCTCGATATACCCGCGCCCGCCGCTGAAATCAAAATCCTGGCCATCCATTACCAAACGCCCATTAATCTGGTGATCCATGCTGACCACACCGTGATAGCACTCCATAAAAGGCACCCAGGCGAACCAACCCATGGCACCAGGCGAGAGTACATTAACCGGCCAGGGGTTTAAGCCTGAGAAATTAAGCTCTCCCTGCAATTTACCAAATTCATCTTCTATATCCAGGGAGATCGCATCCTGGGAAAACGTACTCCTACCCACCTGGACATTAAAGGAATCCCGAGCAGCTTGAAAAGCGTCAAATGGGTAGCGGTGATAGCGCACTGCATCCGCATTTGAATCAAACACTTGAATAAAGCAATGGTTTTTTTCAGGGTTTTTTGCCAGGTAAACCCCCGGGATGATTGCAAACCGGGATTTTTCATCCGCGCTGACCAGTTTATAATACCAACCTTCAAAATAGGGTGGTTTTTTAGTGAAGCCGTGGTAACGATTCGGATGCAAGATATTGGTAAATGCCATTAATACTCCTCTTACTTTTTTGATCCTCTGGTTTCATTTTGATCCGCTTGTATCCGGTAAACACCAGCACAAACGGATACCTGTTCATATTCTACGAAAAGACCAGCCTTGCAGAGCCTATCTGTGAAAGGTTCTGCGCACCAGTAATACTCTTCATCGTCCCACAAATCGGGAAATTGCTCTCTTGCCCAGGTAAGCTGTGCGCGGTGTATAAAAGAAATATCGCCGATGACAATCCGCCCTCCAAGGGTTAAGCCATTCCGAGCTAGGCTCATGATTAAGCCAATCTTCTCTTCATCCGGAAATTCGTGAAAGGTGTAGGCTGAAAAGATACAATCAAAGCGCTGGCTCAGATCATTCACCCAATCTCGCGCAGACAGGTCTGCCTGGATCAGGTGCGCATTGGGCAGTGCCGACCTGGCTTGTGCCAGCATTGCTTGGGAAAAATCAACCCCCCAAATTTGTCGTTCAGGTATGGGAAGAAGCCTGGCCAGGTTGCCCGTCCCAATCCCCAGGTCAAGAACGGTATGACCCTCCTGAACATCAGCCATTTTGATCATCAATGCCAGAACGGCCTCATAGCCAATGAATGGAAAGGAGTCCCCATCTTGAAGATCCTGGTTATAGGTTTCAGCCCATTCATCGAACAACTTTTGACGTTCCGGGTTTATTGTCATGCTGGATGCCTCATTTAAGCAGATCGTCCTTTAATTCTATCTGGTGTTTGCAGAATAGTGAATGGTGATAAGTTAACCAGGTCAATGGGTATCAGGAAACTTGGTAATCGACAACCAGGATTTTTGATCGGATTTCAGCTATCTGCTACTTTTTACAAACAAATTCGTATAAAATTATAGAAAGAAGTTTAATCGAAAGGTATAAAAATGAAGAAAAAATCTGTATTCTTAATCCCCCTATTGATCCTGTCAGTTTTTATTCTCAGCGCCTGCCAAATCCTACCCTGGTTTGGTGCCCGGCGTGGATCAGGCAACCTGACGATTGAAATGCGCCAGGTAACCGATTTTGAAGCCATACGCCTGGATGGTGCTGGACGGGTGGAAATCTCCCAGGGAACAACGCCATCTCTCGAGATCCAGGCGGAAGATAACCTCATCAACTTGCTGACATCAGACGTCCAAGACAACACACTGGTTCTGGGTTATGATGAAGATGGCTGGCGCAGAACCATCATCCCAACCCGAACCATTAATTACACTCTGACGGTGACCGATCTATCCAGCCTGGTCTTGAATGGCGCTGCCGACATCAGGATTCA
>SLIC01000067.1 GCA_007135845.1 Candidatus Brevefilum sp. | reverse complement strand
GCAGTGAGATCGAAAAGAATATCATCGAGGTGTTTCCATTTATCCAGGTGATTGGCGTGGATGAGGATGGGCAATCCCATAATCGCAGTTTCAAACCCCCTCAACTGGGAGACACACGCGGCTGGGAGACGATTGACACCGACCTCTTCACCCGCGAAGCGGAACGCATTGTACGTGAACTCAACCAAACCCTGGCAGCCGAACCCTGCCCCAAGGATGACCGTTCTGTGATCCTGCTGCCCGGCATCATGTTCCTGCAAACCCATGAGACGATTGGGCATGCCCTCGAGCTGGACCGCATCCTGGGTTATGAGCTGGCCTATGCCGGTGGCTCGTTTGTGACGCTGAAGGATTTCGGCTCTTTGCAATACGGCTCCGAAAAGCTGACCGCCCGGGCGGATGCCACCGTCCCCAACACACCCGGTAGCTTTGGCTATGATGATGATGGTGTGCCTGCCCAGGACAACCTGCTTATCGATAAGGGCATCCTGGTGGGTGCCATCACCGGGCGGCAAATGGTTGAGGAAGCCAATGCCACCGCCCGCAAGCAAATCTTCAACGGCAGCAGCGGTGCGAACCGCGCCACCAGCTTCTATCGTGTACCCATTGAGCGCATGACCAACATTAACATTGACCCGGGAACGGATGGGACTCTGGAGGATATCATCAAGAACACCGAAAAAGGCATTGTTCTGGATGGGGACCGCAGCTGGTCGATCGGTTCCAACCGTGAGCAATTTCACTTTGGCACTGAGATTGGCTGGCTGGTGGAGGATGGTGAAATGACGGAGGTCGTCAAGAACGCCACTTACCAGGGAGAGACGCTTAAGTTTTACAATGCCCTTTCTGCTGTCGGGGATGAATCCACCTGGGAGATGAAGTATGTTGATAATTGCGGTAAAGGGCAGCCCAACCAGATTATGCAGTTGGGTCATGGCGTGCCTGTTTGCCGGTTTGATAATGTCAGGATAGGAGAATAAAAAATGACCGATAAAATCATTACCACCTTAAATGAACTGCGCCAATTTGCCGCAAACAAAGGCGTCACTGCGGCCTTTTTCTATCATGAGGAAGACAGCGCCCTGATGCGCTTTGCCAATTCGGCGATTTCTCTGAATACCAACGAGCACTTAGTACGCCTC
The DNA here is from genome assembly GCA_007135845.1 of Candidatus Brevefilum sp. Next base: position 9,898 of record SLIC01000067.1, on the reverse strand, counting down.
GATATCACAGCGTTTGAGGGCAACCAGCGCGCCAGTTATTCGATGATCACCAGTCCGGATGCCATGGAAGACATGAAGGCGGGCGTATTGCAGGCGGCAGAGATGGTCAAACATGCCCAGCCGCTTAACTACACGCCCACCGTGCCCGTCTACGAGCAGACGTTTATCGAGGAAATCGCCTGTGACCCTGACTTGGCCGGTATCAGCAATGATGAGAAGTTAGCCTATTTCAACCAGGCCGTTAAGGGGTTGGAATCGGACCAGATCAAGCTGGGCGGTATCTTTTCGAGTGGCAAAAATGTGATTGCGATGATGAACACCAATTCGGAGCATGCCCTGGCATTTACGACATCGGATGCACAGATCACCATGGTCTTATCCCATGAAACACTCAAATGGGAAGTGATCGCAGAACAATCTGCACAGAAAAAAACCGATTTGAACCCAGCACCGTTGCATGAACAATTGTCTTTTCTGCTGCATCATTACCAGAACGATCAAGCCCAGCAGGTACCGCTGGGTAAATATGATATCGTCTTTGGCCCGGCTGCCACCGCTGAGCTGGTCAGCATGATGAATTGGATTGGGTTTAACGGTGGTTTGATGAAGCGAGGTTATTCCTTCATCAAGGAGGATCAGGTTGGTGAAAAAGTTTTAGGAAGTTCCTTCACCCTGATCGATGATCCGACCCGGTTGGAAACCTTCCCCTTCTCAATGGATACAACCGGGATTGAGCGCAAACCCTTTGTGTTCTTTGACCAGGGAGTCTTCAAGGCGTTTGCCTGGAGCCAGGACGATGCTGATGAGTTTGGTGAACAGCCCACCGGGCATAATGTGATGCACAAGAGCCTGGTTCTCAACCCAGGAGAACGGTCGATCAATACCGTTGAGGAGCTGGTCGATGCGCCACGGGAAAGAGATATGCTCTATATCCCCTTTATTCATTACATGAATTTCGTCAATCCTTCAAAGGGGTTGGTCACCGGCAGCTCCCGTTTTGGCGCCCTGCTGCTTAAGGGAGATGGCAGCGTGGAGGTGCCGTACAATGTGCGCCTGACACAATCTTTACTGGATATCTTTAGCGAAAAGGTCGCCTGGATGTCAGAGGGACAGGTTCCTTATAACACATCGATGAGCTACGGTGCTCGCAACCCCACTGCCGTAGTTGTACCAAACCTGGTGTGTGTCAAGGACCTGGAGATCTCTCACGCCAACAGCTCCTATTAAGCCAGGGTGCAGCAACAATTTTTTGTATATTAAGGATATGGGAGCAACCCCATATCCTTTTTATATTTCTGCCAATCAAAAGACATTCCTGTGCCTTCATACAGTGCCGAATGATTACATCTATCAAACGATAACCTGTTGAAGCACACTCGCTTCTGGAAGGATTGGGGAAGGTTCCTGAGGTATAATGGGGCATACGCTAGGACGGTTTTTTTTCTATGCATGCATCGTTTCTGATTGACTCACCACCTTCGGCTTACGACATCTGTCTTAGGAATCCCTTTATTTACAAAGCGATTGTGATCCCGATTCAGCAGATAACGGCCATCTATCAAAGGGTGGCATGTGATATATCTCAACGGCTGACGGCCAGGCATAACAGTCATCATGCAATGATTTAATTATCTTATTCTTGAAATAAATTTAGAAAACTAAGGAGAGATTGAATGACAAAACCAATTCGCGTGCTTCAATGGGGTTTGGGAGCCATGGGTAGTGGGATGGCGCGGCTGATGCTGGATAAACCTGGCTTGCAGATTGTGGCTGCTGTGGACAGTCACCTGGATTATGTCGGCCGGGACCTGGGCGCAGTGCTTGGGCTTGGGAAGGATTTGGGCGTGACCGTCACCGATCAGCCAGAGTCAGTGCTGGATCAGGAGAAGGTTGACCTGGTGACGATTGCAACAACATCCTGGACGGAGCGTCAAATGCCCGACCTGCGCAAGATCATCACAGCCGGTATCAACGTCATCTCGATTGCAGAGGAAATGGCGGATGCTGATGCACAAAGCCCGGAACTTGCCAAAGAACTCGATACGCTGGCTAAACAGTACGGGGTTACCGTATTGGGTACCGGCGTCAATCCAGGTTTTGTTTTGGATTTCCTGGTGATTGCACTGACTGCAGGCTGCCATTCTGTTGAACGGATTGAAGCCTCACGCGTCAATGACCTGAGCCCATACGGCCCGACCGTGATGGCGACGCAGGGTGTAGGTACTTCGCCAGAAGTATTCCGCCAGGGCGTGGAAAACGGGACGATTGTGGGGCATGTTGGTTTTCCGGAATCGATCAATCTGATCAGCGAAGCGCTTGGATTGGGTGTTGATCGGATCGTTGAAAGCCGTGAACCGATCATCAGCAAGGTATATCGTGAAACCGCTTATATCCAGGTCGAACCGGGCATGGTGGCGGGCTGCTCCCATACCGGCATCGGGTATTGTGGCGAGAAAGAGGTCGTGCGATTGGTGCACCCGCAGCAGATCCATCCCCATCTTGAAGACCAGGATACTGGGGATTATATTGATATCTACGGAGAGCCAGAGATTCATATGGCTATCAAACCTGAGGTTGCTGGCGGGATAGCGACCATTGGTATCACGGTCAATATGATCCCTCACGTGGTTGCTGCCACACCGGGGTTGAAGCGGATGATTGATCTGCCCGTCCCCGCAGCATTGATGGGCGCCAGCGCCTACAGCCGCCGGGTCTGACAATGGTTATGACCGAGAGAGGAATCCATGGAAAAAGTAAAAGCCGGCACATGGGTTGAGATTGAGAAGATCATCCTGACTCCAGAACAGCGTGCCCCAACATTACCAGAAGAAACCAAACAGGTGCCATATGTGCTCAACGTTTCGGGTTTTTTGCTGGCGGATGGGATGCTGGGTTCATCTGTCCGCATTCGGACGCTGATTGGGCGGGAACTGGAAGGAACATTAAAGCGGGTTAATCCCAGCTACCGACATACCTTTGGGGAGGTGGTTCCAGAGCTGCTTAATATTGGCATTGAGGGGGACGGATGACAAAATTCGATATGTCTTATGAAGCTGTCATGAGCCGTAAGAATGACATCATGAAGGCCTCCCTGGGGATCGATTTTGATCAATATATCCAATCTCCGATTGCCTTTGATTACGAAGGGATGATGGCTGAGACGGGTTACTCCCATGAGGATGTTGCCCGCATTCAGAGGGAGACCAAGGTTGGGGAGACGCCGCTGTTTGAACTGCACAACCTGACCCGGGCGGTTCGGCAAATCTCGCCGCCTGCCAAGGGTGCCAGGATTTTGCTTAAGGACGAAGCAGCGAACGCCTCGGGGAGTTTCAAGGCTCGCCGTGCTTCGATCAGCGCTTATGTCGCACAGCGCAAGGGGTTCCCCGGGTTGATTTCTGCCACCAGCGGCAATTATGGTGCTGCAGTTGCTTCGCAGGCAGCTCAGCGCGGGTTGAAGGCCATCATTATCCAGGAGGTTTTTGACAGTCGGGGTGTTGGCCAGCCGGAGATCATTGAAAAGGGGCGTGCCTGTGAAGCCTATGGCGCTGAAGTGCTCAAACTCTCCGTCGGGCCGGAATTGTTTTATTTGCTGCTGCGCACCTTGGAGGAAACCGGGTTTTTCAATGCCAGCCTGTACACACCCTTTGGCATCCTGGGGGTAGAGACCCTGGGTTTGGAAATCGCCCACCAGGTGCGTGCGAGCTATAATCGCGACCCGGATGCCGTGGTGATCACCCATGCAGGGGGTGGTAATCTAACCGGTACCGCGCGCGGTCTGCTGGCAGCCGGCTGTGAAGACACCCGGATAGTGGCCTGTTCAGTTGATTTGAGCGGACTGCACATGGCATCGGATCATGATTTTAATCGCAAGTCCTTCACCACCGGGCATACCGGCTTTGGGGTCCCCTTTGCCACCTGGCCCGACCGGGTGGATGTGCCGCGTAATGCAGCCCGCGCTTTGCGGTATATGGATGAATATCAAATCGTCAGCCAGGGTGAAGTGTTTTTCGCCACAGAATTACTGACAAAAATGGAAGGCTTGGAGCGCGGTCCGGCTGGCAATACCAGCCTGGCTGCTGCCATTTCATTGGCCAGGGAGATGGACCAGGACCAGGTTGTGGTCGTGCAGGAAACGGAATATACCGGCGCTGGCAAACACCAGAACAGCCAGCTCAGTTTTGCAAGAGAGATGGGGATCGAGGTTCGCCGTGGTGATCCCGCTGAGAATGTTCCCGGCAAGTCGATTGTCATCCCCGAAAGACTGGAACAGGTCAGGGGCAGGACCCTGGATATGGACCGTTTGAGAACTTCATACCTGAAGAATGCTGGCAGAATTTACCCGGTGGAACAATGGGATGAGACGGATCTCCAGTTCCTCGCTGCTGATTTAAAGGTGAACCAGGACTGGGTAGAGCAATGGTTGGCGGAATTACACTCCTCAGGTAAGGAACGCGTTTAAAATAATTGTAAATAATAGAAGGGAGCGAATTGTATGAGTGAAGCTCGGATTGCCCGGTTTGAAGAACGCCGGAAGAAATATCAACAAATGTCGGACGAGGAACTCAAGTCTCTTTTTTGGGCTTTGTGTGATGATCTCGTCGCACCAATTGTAGACCTGGCCCGGACGCATACATCACCATCGATAGAGCGATCGGTATTGCTGCGGATGGGGGTTGACAGCCAGACGGCGCATGGCGTTGTCGATCGTGTCTACCAGGCTGGTTTATTGGGCAAAGGCGCGGGACATGTCTTGCTGCGTTTGGCTGATAAGAAGGGTATTGACATCAAAGGCGCGGCGGATGCTGTAATGGCAGATAAGGATGTTTTAGAAGGTCTTTTCGGGGAGGTTGGCCAATGAAAACGCATACCCAAAAGGGCACAGGGAAGCCGCTTAACCCGTACGAAAAGATGGATATTGAAGCTATCCTTGAGAACTTAGAAGACTATCATCCGCCTCGCAAGGGCTGGACCTGGCGAGAGGTTCCGGAAGGCGTCATCCGGATGGGTCCGTTCCAGTTCCGCAACATGTCAGAACCGCTCAAGAACAGCATTGGGCTGCCGGCTTCGAAGTATTTTGATCACATAGACCCGCAGCCAACGAGTGTGGTCACATCAGAAATTGCCTCCGGGCGTTTTGAGGATGACCTGCGGCGGATGCGAATGGCGGCCTGGCATGGTGCCGACCACCTGATGGTGATCCGCACCACCGGTCAGAGCCATATTGATGGGCTGATGGAAGGTACACCGGAGGGCGTGGGCGGGGTGCCGATCACGCGCAAGCAATTGCGTGCCAGCCGCAAGGCGTGTGACCTGATTGAAGACGAGGTGGGACGCCCAATCAATTTCCACAGCTACGTCTCAGGAGTCGCTGGCCCAGAAGTGGCCGTGCTGTTCGCGGAAGAAGGTGTGAACGGTGCCCACCAGGACCCCCAGTATAACGTCCTCTATCGCAACATCAACATGTACCGTTCGTTTGTTGATGCAGCAGAAGCCAAGCTCGTCATGACGGCTGGCAAAATCTTCCAGATTGACGGCGCACACAATGCTAATGCGACCGCCAAAGCCGGCTGGTTAGTGATGCCGGAACTGTTGGTACAGCATGGGATTAACTGCGCTTATTCGATTGCTTCCGGCATGCCCAAGGAACTGATTGGGCTTTCAACCGTTCCGCCCAATGCTCCACCTGCACCGAAGCTGTGGTATGACCTGCCCTATGCCGTCGCTTTGCGGGACTTCTTTTCTGAGTTCAAGATGCGGGCACAACAGAACACGCGCTACATCGAATCTGATTTGGACGAAGCCATCCGCACCCATACGATCGACACGCTGATATCGATGCTGACCTCAGCCGATATTCAGAGCACGATCACACCCGATGAAGGGCGCAATGTTCCCTGGCATCACAATAATGTTCGCGGTGTGCAAACAGTCAAGCAGACCTGGTCGGCTCTGGATGGGATCAAAGAACTGGTCAGCCTGAAGATGGACGGCCCGCTGGGTGAGATGGTGCGTGACATTAAAGAGCGGGCTGTGGGCTTTTTGGAAGAAATCCTCGAGGTTGGCGGCTATTTTGCGGCTGTTGAGCAGGGCTTTTTCGTCGATTCGGCCCAATACCCCGAACGCAGTGGTGACGGCATTGCCCGGGATGGGCAGGGCGGCGTGGCAGCAGATTCAATCGTACCCCGTGATCCGGATTACCTGGCGCCAGTCTGTTCACATTTTGGTAACAACAACCTACCAGATGAGGATGTTAAACCATGCGAACCGATCGATGGCTGTACACTGTGTAACCCCGAGAAGATCGTTTATATTGATGAGCTGGACCCGGAAGATTCAGCTGAAAAGCGCCTGGCAGAAACCTATCCCTACCGCAAGGGCAACCTGATCCGACCCGAAGTGGAATGGGCCGGGGATGGGACGGTCTTGCTGCAGTTGATGATCCCGGAGAGTGAAGCCTATGCCCGGGAAGCCGGGTTAGAAGTTGCCCGCCGCATGGGGCTGGAAGATCCCCAGGTGATCAACTTGATGGTGCTCCACCCGGCGGAAGGCTGCTTTTTGGAAGTGAAGGGCAAGGTCACCTTTGACATTGACCGGGACACGCTCGAGATCCCTGAAAAGGTTGAACTGCTGCCTGAAGAAGAATTGCGTGAGGCGGTACAGACAATCGGGTTGAAGGTGGTTGCTGGCACAGTCGGTGAGGATGAGCACAGCGTCGGGATGCGTGAAATCCTGGATATCAAACACGGCGGCATTGAAAAATATGGTGTCAAATATCACTACCTGGGTACTTCTGTCCCAGTCGCCAAACTGATTGATGCTGCCATTGAAACTGGTGCCCATGCGATCCTGATCTCAACCATTATCAGCCACAATGACGTTCACCGTCAGCAGATGAAAAAGCTGGCTGAACTATGCCAGGAAAAGGGCATTCGGGATCAGGTGATCCTGATTGCCGGCGGTACCCAAGTGACGGCTGAGATGGCGGTTGAAACTGGTTTGGATGCCACCTTTGGGCGCGGAACAAAGGGCATTGATGTGGTTGATGCAATGGTGAAGTCATTGAAGCAACGTGGTGAGCTATAGTCTATCCGTTCAGGGCATGAGGTAGTGTGAAACAAGATATCCTGACGATTGAAGTTGGCTCGACCATTACCAAGGGTAATGTTTTTCGCCTGGATCCTGCAGGTGTGTTTTCGCACTTGGGCCAGGGTTTTGCCGCGACGACGGTGGCGGATGGGGATGTGGGCATTGGTGTGGACCGGGTACTGGATTCATTGCGGAGTAACCTGGGCGAAACACTGCAGGACTCGCAGATTTTCATCAACAGCTCGGCAGCTGGCGGGTTACGCATGACGGTACACGGATTGACCCACAGCATGACCGCCCGTGCAGCCCGGGAGGCAGCTCTGGGTGCTGGTGCCATCGTCAAACTGGTGACGGTTGGGCGTATCGATGCGTACGACCTGGACGCTATTCGGGAAATTCAACCCAATATCATCTTGCTGGCAGGTGGCGTGGACTATGGTGAAAAATCGATCGTTCTAAGCAATGCCAAAAGCCTGGCTTCTTTGGGATTGAAGGTTCCAGTGATCTATGCGGGAAATGCGGTCATTCGCCAGCCGGTCCAGGAGTTATTTGAGTCTGCCGGGATCGAAACCCGTTTGGCTGAAAACGTCTTCCCGGATGTGGATGTGCTCAATATTGACCCGGTTCGGCGCATTATTCAGGAGGCGTTTAACCAGCATATTGTGCATGCCCCGGGAATGACACACCTGGGTGAAATTACGGATCAGCCGATTTTACCAACACCCGGTGCTGTTCTGCGTGGGGCAGAGCTGTTTGCTGAGGCGATGGGTGATTGCCTGGTGTTTGATGTGGGCGGTGCCACCACGGACGTTCACAGCGTGACCGATGGCAGCCGCGAATGGACAGACCGAATGACTGAACCCGAACCGCGGGCCAAGCGCACCGTGGAAGGGGACCTGGGCGTTTATGTAAATGCAAAAAATATCATGGAAATGGTGGATGACTCGGGGTTCGAGTTTCGTATAGATTTACTTAAAGCCATTCCAAAAACTGACCCGGAAATTGAGCTAACCCATTGGTTGTGCACCCGGGCGGTTGAGACGGCCCTTCGGCGGCATGCCGGTATGATTGTTGATTTGTTTACACCCACCGGAAAGCGTCAAATCGTTAGGGGAAAGGATCTCAGTGCAGTTCAATGGGTGATCGGTACTGGCGGTGCGCTCACGCGCATTCCTGGCGGTGAGGCAATCCTGCGTTCGATCTGCACCGGGCCCAGGAAGTACCTGTTCCCACGAGCGGATGCCAGCATCTTGATTGACCGTGACTATCTGTTTTCGGCCTTTGGAACATTGGCTCATGCTTATCCTGAAGAAGTTAAGAACACCTTCCACCAGTGGGTCGAAAGGCAGATGCAACGATCCTGAACTGGTAGAGAGTGAAAAGAAAGTAAGGGTTTTACATGTATCAACACACACCTCGACTTGAAATTTTCCCAGAGCGGATAGCAGAAAACGTACGCTATGTTCTTGATGTCTGTCATACCCATGGAGCCCAGGTGGCATGTGTGTCTAAGGTGATGTGTGCCCATCCGGCCTTGTTGAAGACACTTGTTGAAAATGGGGCAGATATGCTGGCGGATTCCCGCATCCAAAACCTGCAAGTAATTGCAGAAATTTATCCTAATATGCCCCGTCTCTTGTTGAGGTTACCAGCTCTTGGGGATGCTGATGATGTGATCCGTTATGCGGACACGTCGCTTAATTCATCCCTTGAGACGATCAAGCGGCTTTCACAGGCAGCTGGGGCTGCCAAGAAAACCCATGATGTGATCATCATGGTGGACATGGGGGATCTACGTGAGGGAGTCTGGCCGGATCGGGCGGTTTCCCTGGTGCGTGAAGCCGCACGGCTGCCTCATATCGAGGTGATTGGCTTGGGTACCAACCTTGCCTGTTACGGTGGGGTGATCCCCACGGTTGAGAATATGCAGGCATTGATTGAATGCCGCGATGCCTGCCGTGAAGCCAGCGGACTGCCCCTGGAAACGCTCTCCGGTGGGAACAGTGCCAACCTGCCTTTACTGACCAGCGGCGGCATGCCGCCTGAGATTAACCATTTTCGTATTGGCGAAGCCATCATCCTCGGACGCAATGTCCTCGATCGCAGCCCTTTGCCCGGCACACGCCAGGATGGTGTGCGTGTTGTGGCTGAAATCATTGAGATTGAACACAAACCCTCAATACCGATTGGGCCGCGTGGGCAGGATGCCTTTGGCAGCCAGGTCGAGTTTGTCGATCGCGGTGTTCGCCAACGCGCACTGCTCAACCTGGGGCGCCAGGATGTGGCAATTGAGGGGTTGACACCTGAAGATGAGGGCATCATCATCCTGGGCGGCAGCAGTGATCACCTGGTATTGGATGTGAGTGATGCCGTGCGCCCACTGAACCTGGGTGATGAGGTTGCTTTTTACCCCTCTTACAGCGCGCTGTTAGCCGCGTCAACATCCCCATATGTCGAAAAAGTGGTCATTAATTAGCGCTTTATAGGGAGCACGCGATGTTATACCAGACCCATGCCCGTATTCATCTTGATCATATCCGCTTCAATATAGCAGGCATCCGCCAGGCCGTCGGATCAAAGCGCAAAATACTGGTGGCAGTCAAAGCCAACGGTTATGGGCACGGGGCGGTGGAAATCTCCCGTTTGGCGGAACAATCGGGGGTGGATTGGTTGGGTGTGGCGACAGTTCCGGAGGGCATCCAACTGCGGGAGGCCGGCATTCGGCTGCCGATATTAAAATTCTCCCCTGCTTTTGAAGATGAGATGACGGCTGCCGTTGACCACAACCTGGCACTGACTGTGTGCGAGATGG
>SLIC01000168.1 GCA_007135845.1 Candidatus Brevefilum sp. | reverse complement strand
TTGGCTTATTGACCAAATGGGGGGAGTAACGTAAAATAATAAGGCATTGCGGGCGTCGCCAAGTGGTAAGGCATCAGCCTTCCAAGCTGACATCCACGGGTTCGAATCCCGTCGCCCGCTTTTCAAAAAACGCTTCCGTTCTAAGGCGTCTAGGACGCTTCCTAAGCGACGGAGGCGCTTTTTCATGGAAAACCAGAATCCAAAATCCCAAAAAAGAACGTTAGCTTCGAAAAAACTCGAAATCCCCTTGGACGACTTTATCCTCTCTCGCCAGGCAATGATGTGTACCCCCAGGACGGTTGCGTGGTATGAGTTTAACCTCAATAAAATCCTCACCTGGTTTGAAAGACAGGGGGTTGACTCACCGGAGGCGATCACCAGCCGGCATGTGCGCTTGCTGCTGGGTGAGATGATCTCAAAGGGCTACAGCGACGGCTATGTGCATGCCTACGCCAGGGTCATGCGCACCTTCATCAGGTTTATGCACAAGGAGAAATACATAGATGAGCTGGTGAGCTTTGACATGCCGAAACTGGCTCAAAAGCAGCTGCGGTTTTATACCAAACAGGAAGTGGGGCAGATCATTGAATCCTGTCAGGATAAGCGTGACCGGGCTTTCATCCTGCTGATGGTTGACAGCGGTCTGCGGCTGTCGGAGGTGATTGCCCTCAATTGGGGCGATGTGGATGTTGGCACGGGGATCATCAAGGTGGTCAGCGGCAAGGGTAGGAAAGCGCGCATTGTGCTGATCGGCTTCAACGCCCGGCGAGCGCTGCTGCGCTACCAGGGGGAGGTGGTTTTGGGTGATGAGCAGCCCGTGTTTCAGTGTGGACCTGGCAAGCGGTTTACCATTTCCGGCATGCGGTCATGGGTGTTGCGAATTGGGAAGCGGGCGGGGATCAAGCTTTCGCCCCATGCCCTGCGCCGGACCTTCGCTACCCTGGCGCTCAAGGCTGGGATGAACGTTTTCCAGCTGCAAGGGTTGCTGGGGCACTCCTCTTTGGAGATGACCCGCAGGTACGTGGCCATGCTGGATGAGGATCTGGTAGACGCGCATAAGAAGCACGGTCCGATTGATAACTTGCTGGGGTGAGTGGGATTTAGGGATTGTGTACTTGTAAAAACAAGGCCACTAAAATTTGTTCAATAGCAAAATAATATCGGAGATATCAATTTTCATGAGCAAGGAGAGATTTGTTTATAAAAATATTTAAGGTGTGAGAATAGCATCAAATCAACGATTGTTCAAGAAAAACTTCAATACTTGATTGTTGGTATAATATGGTCAGCAAAACATTGGCACTTTCAGGCTTTTTTCCCCAGGAGGGTTTTGCATGCAAGACTACATCGATAAACACTTAGACCGCTATCGCATCACCGAACGCATTGGTATGGGTGGCATGGCAGTAGTCTACAAAGCCTATGATAACCGCCTTAAACGTGATGTAGCTATTAAGATAATCCGCACCGAGGCAATCCCCCAGGAACAACATGGGCGCTTGATGAAACGCTTCGAGCGCGAGGCCAGAGCCCAGGCGCGTTTTACGCATCCAAACATTGTTCCCGCTTTTGATTATGGAGAATTTGAAGGCACGCCCTATATGGTGCTGGCTTATCTAGCAGGCGGCACCCTCAAGGATCGGATGTGCGGTGTGATGCCAGTCACGAAAGCGCTTGAATTGGTAATGGCGATTGCCGATGCGGTTGCTTATGCCCACAGCTTGGGGGTCTTACATCGGGATATCAAACCCTCCAATATTCTCTTCTCCAAAGAAAACATCCCCACGTTGACCGATTTTGGGATTGCCAAGATGCTGGAAACGACCGATGTGACCCTGACGGGGACAGGATTGGGAGTAGGAACACCAGAGTACATGGCGCCTGAGCAGTGGCAAGGCAGGGCTTTGGAAGCCAGTGATCAGTACGCCCTGGGAGTGGTGTTATATGAGCTATTAACTGGGGAGAAGCCCTACACCGCTGAGACACCCCTGGCTGTAGCCCTCAAGGTGATGAATGATCCGCTCACACCTCCAAAGGACTTAAACCCTGCGATCCCTGAGGGGGTGGAAAAGCTGCTCTACAAAGCTCTGGCTCGCTATCCACAAGACCGCTATGAAGACATAGCCACCTTCCAAATGGTACTAAAAAAGCAATTGGAAAAAGAAGCTGATCAAGCTGGTGAAAATGAAGCAACCATCCTGCCAAAGTCACAAACAGCTAAGGAAGAACCCCAATCGGAAGCGGCGACAGTGGATGAATTGGCATCTACGCCGGTCGAGAGCCTACCTGATTGGCAAGAAGGTGGACAAGGTCAACCTGCCAAGAGTGAAGAGAGGAGAGTAAATGGGCAACCTGTTTGGGTACTGTGGACAGCTGCTGCCGTGCTGGCTGTTGTACTGATGGCTGGCGGGATGGCTTTGATGGCTAGGGATGGCCGTGGTAGTTTGCTGCAGGCTGCGGCTGAGCCAACCGAGGAAGCTGTAGCACAGGTGGAGGCACCTCTATCGACTGCGACTGAGCAACTATCACCCACAGCGATCGAAACCCCATTACCCTTATCCACTGAAACCCCTGAGCCAACCTTGACCCCCACAATTGAACCAACCTTAGGGATAGGTTCAACGAAGGTCAACCCGGTTGATGGTGCGTTGCTGGTGTATGTGCCTGAGGGAGAATTCATGCGGGGCAGTGATGAGGATACAGAAACTTATCCAAATGCTGCACCTGCTCATCCGGTGTATCTGGATGCATATTGGATACATCAAACAGAAGTAACGAATGCACAATATGTGAAGTTTCTGA
>SLIC01000280.1 GCA_007135845.1 Candidatus Brevefilum sp. | reverse complement strand
GGTTTCATCGGGTCAAACTTTATACATTACACCCAAAATAAAGCTCCTCAGGTTAAGATCGTCGATTTAGACCTGCTAACCTATGCAGGCAGCCTTGAAAACCTTAAATCATTACCCAATCCTGAAAAGCACATTTTTATTCAAGGCGACATTTGCAACCAATCTTTAATTGAACAAATTCTTAATGAGCATAAGATTGATACTATTGTCCACTTTGCAGCAGAATCCCATGTAGACCGATCCCTGAAGGGACCTGGCGCCTTTATACAAACAAATATTTTGGGTACATTTTCTCTTCTTGAAGCTGCCCGAAATGTTTGGCTGGAAGAAAACCAGTTCGGTCAGCAACAGGTGCGATTTCACCACATCTCCACTGATGAAGTCTACGGTACGCTTTCGCCAACCGACCCCGCTTTTGAAGAAACCACCCCCTATACACCTACTTCCCCATACGCTGCCTCCAAAGCCAGCAGTGATCACCTGGTGCGGTCCTATGGACATTCATTTGGGCTGCCTTTCACAATTTCCAACTGCTCTAACAACTATGGCCCCTATCAATTCCCTGAGAAACTGATCCCTTTGATAATCCTCAATGCCCTCACAGGTAAGCCCCTCCCGATCTACGGCGATGGGATGCAGATCAGGGATTGGCTATTTGTTGAAGACCACTGCGAGGCGATCTGGACTATCCTCCAACGGGGTGTAACCGGGGAGAGCTACAACATCGGCGGCGGGAACCAGCCCCCCAACATCGAGATCGTCCAGACGATCTGCAGCCTGCTGGACGAGGCAGACCTGCCCAACGGGCACAAACCCCATGCTGACCTGATCCAGTACGTAACCGACCGACCCGGACACGACCGCCGCTATGCCATGAACATCACCAAGATCCAAAGGGAGCTTGATTGGCAGCCCAAATATGACCTCGAAAAGGGCCTGCATGCCACCGTGACATGGTACCTGGACAACACCGACTGGCTGAACGCCATCATCCAGGAAAAAGACTACCAAAATTGGGTTCAAATTAATTACCAAGGGAGAAAAACCACATGAAAGGCATTATCCTAGCCGGCGGCAAAGGCACCCGTCTCTACCCCCTCACCCAGGCCATCAGCAAACAGCTGCTGCCTGTGTATGATAAACCGATGATCTATTACCCCCTCTCGATGTTGATGCTGGCGCAGATCCGCGAGATTCTGATCATCACCACCCCGGAAGACCAATCTCAATACCAGCGCCTGTTGGGGGATGGCTTCCAGTGGGGCTTATCCTTTTCTTACAAAATCCAAGCCGAGCCGCGCGGACTGGCTGATGCCTTCATTGTTGGGGCTGATTTCATTGTAGACCAGCCTGTAGCCTTGATCCTTGGTGACAATATCTTCTATGGGCACGGCATGCCAAATCTGCTGCAAAAAGCAGCTGCGATCAAGAAAGGTGCGATCGTTTTTGCCTACCCTGTGCGTGACCCTCAACGTTATGGTGTGGTCGAGTTCGATTCGCAAGGCAAAGCCCTGACACTGGAAGAAAAACCTGAGAAGCCGCGTTCCCATTATGCCGTTCCAGGTATATATTTTTATGACAACCGGGTTGTTGATTATGCAAAAAACCTACAACCTTCATCCAGAGGTGAAATTGAGATCACAGATCTTAATAAAATCTACATGACACAAGGTGAATTATTTGTTAAAGAGTTAGGTCGGGGGGTGGCCTGGTTAGATGCTGGAATGCATCATTCCTTATTGCAGGCATCAAATTTCGTCCAGGCAGTTGAAGATCGCCAGGGCATGATGATTTCTTGTCCAGAAGAAATTGCCTATAGAATGGGTTTTATCACTCAGCAAAACCTCTACGAGTTGGCAAAAGCGTTTAATGGAAATCGCTATGGTGATTATTTAATTCGATTGGCAAGTGGTGATTTGGTATAGTGGCAACTAAAATCTTACTTCTTGGAAACTCAGGACAAGTTGGTTGGGAACTGCACCGTACCCTTCTTACATTGGGTGACCTCGTCGCCCTGGATTATCCCACCATCGACATGGCTGACCCAGACAACATCCGCAGCATCCTTCGCGAACATCAGCCCAATCTGATCGTCAATGCCACCGCATATACCGATGTCGACAAAGCTGAATCTGAGCCAGAATTAGCCCTGGCCATCAACGGGACCGGCCCAGGCATCCTGGCTGAAGAAGCCCAGCGCCTTGATGCTGCGCTGATCCACTACTCCACCGACTATGTTTTCGACGGGACTAAGGGCGAACCCTACACTGAAGAGGACACTCCAGATCCGCTCAACGTTTATGGAGCAACCAAGTTGGCAGGTGAGCGCGCCATCCAGGATGTGTGTAGCGCTTATCTGATTTTCCGCACAGCCTGGGTCTATTCGCTACGCCGGCCATGTTTTGTCACCAAAGTACTGGGTTGGGCACGGGAGCACGAAACCCTGCGCATCGTCGATGACCAGATCAGCAGCCCGACCTGGGCACGTACCCTGGCCGAAGCCACCGCCCAGGTGATTGCGCAAGGACGAAACGCACCGGTGGATTACCTGCTTGAGAAAACAGGCTTGTATCACCTTGCCGCTGCTGGTGCCTGCAGTCGTTATGAGTGGGCTAAGGAGATCATCAGGCTTGATCCAAACAAAGAAGAGCAAATGGTTACAAAGATATCTCCAACAAAAAGTCAAGAATTCCCAAATCCAGCTTACCGACCTAAGTACTCAGTTAACAACAGCACCAAATAAAATAATGTGTATCAATTAAAAATAAATAAATGGCTCAGTGAGCTTAAATTGTCTCTTCAAAT
>SLIC01000285.1 GCA_007135845.1 Candidatus Brevefilum sp. | reverse complement strand
GGTGTCTGGCTGATCGGTGACGATCTGTGGTCTATGCTTTATCAAGAGCAGTACGCTGATCTGACACCGGCATTCTTCCTGCCTGTGCCGCAAAATCCTGGTTTATACATCAGGGAAAATGCTGAGCTGGTTTTGCACACTGAATTGGATGTCGTCTTCCCGATCATGCATGGCACTTATAGTGAAGACGGCACACTACAGGGCTTATTTGAACTGGCCGATATTGCCTATGTCGGGGCTGGAGTCCTTGGTTCCTCAGTTTGTATGGATAAAGGGGTTTTCAAGGATATCATGACCGCTCACCAGATACCGACCTTGCCTTATCGGGTTTTCAACCGTAAAGAGGTTGAGGAAAATGTGGAAAAATGTATCGGACTTGCTGAGGCGATTGCACCTTATCCGCTTTTCACCAAGCCAGCCAACCTGGGATCCTCAGTCGGCATCACAAAATGTGCCAGTCGCAGCGACTTAATAGAAGGATTTATGGAAGCAGCTCGCTACGACCGGCGAATTGTCGTTGAAGAGGGCATTCAAAACGCCAGGGAGATCGAGATTAGTGTTCTAGGGAATGATGAACCCATCGCTTCTGTCCCAGGTGAAATTGTCCCTAGGGATATCTTTTACACATACAAAGAGAAGTATATCAACGATACCGCAGAGCTTTTAATCCCAGCAGACCTGTCCGCTGATGTATCAGCTCAGATTCAGGATATGGCAATCAAGGCTTACCAAGCCACGGATTGTGCTGGGATGGCACGAGTCGACTTTTTGATCGATCGCGACACCAATGATCTTTATCTCAGTGAAATCAACACCATTCCCGGATTTACGAAGATCAGTATGTACCCAAAACTATGGGAAGCTTCAGACCTATCATACCCATCACTGATTGAGCAGTTAATTGATCTAGCACTTGAACGGAAAACGCAAAGAGATCGCATAGAAAGAGAGTTTCGGAGCTAAAATGGCAAACCGCCACGATGAAGGAAACAGCCGGTCAGATAAAGTACGTGCCCGCCGGCAGCAAAGCCCTAAAGCATCACCTAAGGTGCCTTTAACAGGTAGTGTCACGCGTAAGCAGAACGACCAGCGTATACCGGTTACCCGCAGGCCAACCACGCCTGTTCCAACCGTCACCCGCAGGAAACACGCCACATATATGCCCCTGAGGAAAAAAGGCGCTGAATTACAAGTTCCCACCATACCAAGGATTGAGCTTGGTTGGCGACTCATCTCAGGTGCCATCTTTTTATTCTCCTTAGCCGTTGTGATCAGCTTTACCAGCCTGAGCACTTTCCAGGTGAGCGCGATCCAATTGAGAGGTGCGCAAAGGCTCACCTTCGAATCCCTCCAGTCACAAGTCGACCTGGTTGGCACATCCATTATCCGCCTGGATCCTGACCAGATTAAATCCTCTATCGAAGAACGTTTTCACGGTTTGAGTTCGGTCAATGTATCGGTGAGCCTACCTGCAAATGTGACCATCCAGGTGATAGAGCGTAAGCCCATAATCCTTTGGCAGCAAGAGAATGAAACCCTTTGGATTGATGCTGAAGGTGTGATGTTCCCGGTTAATGGCGAGGTTGAGGTTTTGCAGACCGTTATTGCAACCAGTGATCCGCCATCTGCACCCGAGGTATTCACCGCTGAAGTTGATGATGAGACCGGTGAGATCAGCCATTTGTTAGAACAAAGCTATCCAAGCACTACAGAAGAGTTTGTTCAAGCAGTCTTATCTATCACAGAATACATACCTGAAGGCTCACCATTGCGTTACGATCACCAGTTTGGTTTGGGATGGCAGGACCCTAATGGCTGGCTGGTTTACTTCGGACGGGACACTGCCAACATCGAAATGAAACTTTCTGAATATCAAACGATCATTGGGGCTCTGGAAAATCAGAACGTCATCCCCTCACTGATCAGCCTTGAATTTTTACATGCACCTTATTTTCGACTGGAGCAGTGAGTATGGATGAACCAATTATTGTCGGAATCGATATCGGAACCAGCAAAATCTGCACCCTGGTAGCCAGGGTTGAAGATGGCAGCAATTTACGCATCCTGGGAGTGGGTATTGAGACCTCACAGGGCCTGCGCAAGGGCACTGTCGTTGACTTGAATGCTGCCGCACTGGCACTCTCTAGGTCCGTAGAGAAAGCTGAACGCACTTCAGGGTTTGAGATAAACGCTGCGCTGGTCAGTCTGGCTGGCTCACATGTCTCGTCAATTAACAGCCGAGGCGTCGTGGGCATCACTGGCGGGGTTGTAGATCTCGATGACATCGATCGTGCCCTGGATGCTGCTCAGGCAATCGCGATCCCGCACAATCGGGAGATTGTCCATGTAATTCAACGTAACTTTACAATTGATGGGCAGGATGGCATCCGAACCCCGGTGGGCATGCATGGTTACCGCCTTGAGGTTGAAGCACATATTATTACAGCTTCTTCTTCAACCATGGAAAACTTGCGTGAATGCGTCAGAGCCTCAGGTATCGAGGTTTCACAATTTGTCCTCAACCCGCTTGCCTCAGGTGAAGTGGTGTTATCAGAGACTGAACGCCAGATGGGTGCCGCAGTGATTGATATCGGTGGCGGCACCACCAATATGGCGATCTATATTGATGGTGATGTCTGGCATACCATGGTATTGGCTGTTGGTGGAAACTATGTCACTTCTGACATCGCCCATGGCTTGCGGCTGCCGATCTCTCAAGCTGAGGAGGTCAAACTGAAGTTTGGTCACGCCCAAAGATCTGCGGTCAATCCAGAGGAACAATTTACCATACGCAGCTTTGGCGGCGATTCCCCCAGTCGAATTCTGCG
>SLIC01000106.1 GCA_007135845.1 Candidatus Brevefilum sp. | reverse complement strand
CTGTCCGGCATGAGTGCGCTGCCAATCGCAGCGAAGTGAGGTGGTACCACGGAATTAACCTTTCGTCCTCAGGGATGAAAGGTTTTTAATTTTAATTTCGAGGAGCATGAAAAATGACACGAGAACTGCCCAAAACCTATAATTTTAACGAAACCGAAGAGCGCATTTACCAGTGGTGGTGGGAGCGTGGTTACTTCAAACCCAGCAACGACCCGAATGATGCGGATTTTGACCCAAACCAAACGCCCTTTGTGATATCGATCCCCCCGGCGAACGTGACCGGCAGCCTACACCTGGGGCATGCAATGGTTGTTTCTCTTGAGGATCTGATGATTCGCTATCATCGCATGCTGGGTGAGCCAACCCTGTGGGTGCCGGGTGTTGATCATGCTGGGATCGCCACCCAACTGCAGGTTGAGAAACAACTGCGCGAGGAAGGCACCAGCCGGGAAGCTTTAGGCCGAGAGAAGTTCCTGGAGCGTATTTGGGCCTGGAAGGAAAAATACGGGGGAATCATATCCCAGCAAATCCGGCGTTTGGGTGCATCCTGTGACTGGACACGAGAACGATTTACATTGGATGAAGGTTTATCACGAGCGGTGCGAGAAGCCTTTGTGATCTTATACGAAAAAGGCTGGATTTACCGCGGTCCACGGATGATCAATTGGTCACCGGGCCTGCAAACGGCTGTTTCAGACCTGGAGGTGGAGTACAGCGAGGAAAATGGCAAGCTGTATTATTTTAAATACCGAATTGTGGGCAGTGATGAATACATCCCTGTCGCAACCACACGTCCTGAAACCATCCTGGGGGATACCGGGGTGGCGATCCATCCAGATGATGAGCGTTTCCAACACCTGGTTGGGCAGAAGGCGCTGGTGCCCATCCTGGATCGTGAGATACCCGTGATTGCGGACGATTATGTTGATCGCGAATTTGGAACAGGTGCCCTGAAGATCACCCCAGCGCATGATCCAAACGACTACGAGATTGGCTTGCGGCACAATCTGCCCTTCATTAATGTTCTTAATAAAGACGCCACGATCAATGAAAACGGGGGACCTTATGCTGGGTTGGACCGCATGGTATGCCGTAAACAATTGTGGGCTGATATGGAAGCCGCTGAGTTGGCAATCAAGGTGGAACCTTATTTAATGAAGGTGCCCCGTTCTCAGCGAGGCGGTGAAGTGGTTGAGCCGATGGTTTCTACCCAATGGTTTGTGGATGTGAGTGAAATGGCTGAAGCAGCCCTGGCGGCTGTTAAGGATGGCCAGATTGAAATCATCCCAGAGCGGTTTAAAAAGGTGTATTACAACTGGATGGAAAACATTGAAGATTGGTGCATCAGCCGCCAGTTGTGGTGGGGGCATAGCATACCCGTTTGGTACTGTGATGACTGCCAGGAAATGACTGTGACCCGGGAAGACCCCGAAACCTGTCAAAGCTGCGGCAGTGAAAACCTGCGCCAGGACCCGGATGTGTTGGATACCTGGTTCTCCTCCGGGTTATGGCCCTTCTCGACCTTGGGTTGGCCTGACCAAACACCAGATCTTGTTTATTTCTACCCGACATCTGTGATGGAAACCGCTTATGATATCCTGTTTTTCTGGGTGGCAAGGATGATCATGATGGGATTAGAGTTCACAAACGAGGCACCTTTCCATACGGTTTATCTGCATGGGTTAATTCGGGATGAACATGGGCAAAAAATGAGCAAGTCCAAGGATAATGTGATTGATCCCCTGGTGTTAATGGATGATCTGGGAACAGACGCCCTCCGCTTCACCCTGTTGGTGGGATCTGCCCCTGGTAATGATATGAACCTCTCTATTCAGCGTGTGGAAGCCAACCGGAATTTCGCCAATAAGCTGTGGAATGCCGGGCGTTATGTGATCCGAAACCTGGCGTCCATGCCGGCCGAACCGCGGAATGAACCGCAATGGACCCTGGCAGACAGCTGGATTTGGGCCCGGATGAAACAAGTCAATGCGACCGTCAACCGTTTGTTTGAGAGCTACCAGTTTGGTGAAGCAGGGCGCCAGGTGTACGACTTTTTCTGGGGTGAATTCGCAGATTGGTACCTGGAAATCTCAAAGGACCAGATCGCTGAAGGAGGGGATCGAGCTTATTACACTGTTCAAACCCTGGTAAGGGTCTTTGATACCTGCCTGAGGTTCTTGCATCCCTTTACCCCCTTTGTGACCGAAGAATTATGGGGTCACCTGCGGGAAGCCTGCCAGGGGACAGCAGTGGATTTACCGACAGATAGCGGCTGGGAAGAAGCCTTGATTGTCGCCCAATGGCCGCTCCCAATGGAAATGGAGGGTTGGGAAGATGCTGCTGTTGAGAATTTCAGGCTGATTCAAGAGATGGTGCGCGCCATCCGCAATATTCGTTCGGAGTACAAAGTGGAACCTGGGCGGCGTATCCCCTGCACGATCAGCGCTGGGGATAAACTAGAGATGGTCGCTTCGCAGAAGCAGACCTTCATCTCCCTGGCCGGGATCGACCCCGAGGGCATTGACTTCACAGTCGAACCTTTGGACGGTAAAAGCCGGGACGACACTGCTAAAGACCGGGTGACGCTGGTGGTTACTCCGGTGGAGATCTCGCTGCCATTGGCAGGTCTGGTTGACCTGGAGGCAGAGCATGCCCGCCTGGAGAAGGAATTGACAGAGGTTCAATCCCAAATTGCGAGGTTAGAAAAACTGCTGGCGAGTCCCTTTGCTGAGAAAGCTCCGCCAAATGTGGTTGAAAAAGAACGCCAAAAGCTGGCGGATTTTAAAGAAACAGCCGCTCGGCTGCAGCAGCAATTGGGTTAAGGCAGTGAAT
>SLIC01000040.1 GCA_007135845.1 Candidatus Brevefilum sp. | reverse complement strand
TGTGGCTGGATCGCGGCGAGATCCAAACATTGGGTGCTGCGGATGAAGTTTGTGATGCCTATAAACTAGCGCTTTCTGTTCCTTAACCCATCAATTTTAAACGTTGTTAACAAAACTACATTCACTGAAGAGATCAAGTTCTATAGTTTATAATCATAAATATGTTCACCGATAATCATCTTTTCAATGGAAAAACCTATGAATTCTTTTTTCAATTCTGAAATTCCTGATGTGATAATAATACAGCCAAAGGTATATCAAGATAACCGCGGCTTTTTTATGGAAACATATCAAAAAGAATTGTTTATCCAAGCTGGCATTTCTTACGAGTTTGTCCAGGATAACCATTCTTCTTCATTTAAAAACACCCTGCGCGGTCTACATTACCAGATTACCCACACCCAGGGGAAACTCGTCCGCGTTGTGATCGGTAGCATTTTTGATGTGGCTGTTGATCTTCGAAAAAGCTCACCACATTTTGGTCGCTGGGTTGGGGTATATCTATCAGCAGAAACCAAGGAACAACTTTGGATTCCTCCTGGCTTTGCCCACGGCTTTTTGGTCTTGTCAGATCGGGCAGATGTGGTTTATAAAGCCACAGATTATTATGATCCAACTGGTGAACGGACCCTCCGATGGGATGACGCTGACCTCGCAATCAAGTGGCCTATCCCAAACGGAGAACAACCCATCATATCTGAAAAAGACGCTGCAGGTATGCTGTTCAAAGAAGCGGAGGTATTTGAATGAATCAATCCTTGTTAGTGACCGGTGGTGCAGGTTTTATCGGGTCAAACTTTATTCATTATGTCCAAAATAAACAACCCCAGGTTAAGATTGTCAATTTAGACCTCCTGACCTACGCTGGCAGCCTTGAAAATCTTAAATCCTTGCCCAATCCTGATAACCACATCTTTATTCAGGGTGACGTTTGTGACCAGGTTTTGGTTGAGCAGTTATTGAGAGACCACGAGATTGATACCATCGTCCACTTTGCAGCAGAATCCCATGTGGATCGATCACTCAAGGGACCAGGTGCCTTCGTCCAAACCAATATTGTGGGTACATTTTCTCTTCTTGAAGCTGCGCGTAAAGTTTGGATGGAAGAGCAACAGTTTGGTCACAACCAGGTGCGATTTCACCACATCTCTACTGACGAAGTCTATGGGACGCTTTCACCAACCGACCCTGCTTTTGAAGAAACCATGCCGTATGATCCCACATCCCCCTATGCCGCCTCCAAAGCCAGCAGCGACCACCTGGTGCGGTCCTACGGTCATTCTTTCGGGCTGCCCTTCACCATTTCAAACTGCTCCAACAACTACGGCCCCTACCAGTTCCCAGAAAAGCTAATCCCATTGATGATCCTCAACGCCCTGACGGGCAAACCCCTGCCAGTCTACGGCGATGGCATGCAGATCAGGGACTGGCTGTACGTCGAAGACCACTGCGAAGCCATCTTGGCCATCCTCCAACAAGGTGCCATCGGTGAGAGCTATAACATCGGAGGAGGTAACCAGCCCCCCAATATTGAGATTGTACAGACGATCTGCAGCCTGCTGGACGAGGCAGACCTGCCCAACGGACACTGTCCCCACGACAGCCTAATCGAATACGTGGCAGATCGGCCGGGTCATGATCGCCGCTATGCCATGAACATCAATAAAATCCATCGAGAACTCGGTTGGCAGCCAAAATACGATCTCGAAAAGGGTCTTCGTTCAACCGTAAGCTGGTACCTCGACAGCACCGGTTGGCTCAACGCCATTATCCAAGAAAAAGACTACCAAAAATGGGTTCAAATTAACTACCAAGGGAGAAAAAACACATGAAAGGCATTATCCTCGCCGGCGGGAAAGGCACCCGCCTCTACCCACTCACACAGGCCATCAGCAAGCAACTGCTGCCCGTCTATGATAAACCGATGATCTACTATCCCCTCTCAATGCTGATGCTGGCACATATCCGCGATATTCTCATCATCACCACACCGGAAGACCAGCCGCAGTACCAGCGCTTGCTGGGAGATGGTTCCCAGTGGGGTTTATCATTTGATTACAAAATCCAAACTGAACCGCGCGGATTGGCAGACGCCTTCATCGTCGGAGCTGATTTCATTGCCGACCAGCCTGCCGCCTTGATCTTGGGTGACAACATCTTCTACGGGCATGGTATGCCAAAACTGCTCCAAAAGGCAGCTGCCATCGAGAAAGGTGCAACCATCTTCGCTTACCCGGTGAGAGACCCTCAACGCTACGGCGTGGTTGAGATTGATGCTGAAGGTAAAGCACTCACCCTGGAAGAAAAACCCCAACAGCCCCGTTCTGAATATGCTGTACCGGGAATCTACTTTTACGACAACCGCGTCGTTGATTTTGCCAAGAACTTGAAGCCATCCACTCGGGGAGAAATCGAGATCACCGACCTCAACAAGGTGTATATGGCGCTGGGCGAGCTCAAAGTTGAACCCATTGGCCGGGGCGTGGCCTGGCTGGACGCCGGCATGCATCACTCATTATTGCAAGCCTCAAACTTCGTCCAGGCCGTGGAAGACCGCCAGGGGATGATGATCAGCTGCCCGGAAGAGATCGCGTTCAGACTGGGATTCATTTCTCGCACTGAGTTACTTCAACTCGCAAAATCTTTCAATGGCAACCGCTATGGTGAGTACTTATTAAGATTAGCAAATTGCGGTTTGTTT
Source organism: Candidatus Brevefilum sp. (assembly GCA_007135845.1). The sequence goes on along the minus strand of SLIC01000040.1, from coordinate 156 downwards.
GAATGAAAGCAAAAATCTTGCTCTTAGGCAATACTGGTCAAGTCGGATGGGAATTGCACCGGACGCTTCTCACTCTGGGTGATTTGGTTGCATTGGATTATCCACAAATAGACATGGCAGATCCGGATAACATTCACCGTATCATGAATGAATTTA
>SLIC01000283.1 GCA_007135845.1 Candidatus Brevefilum sp. | reverse complement strand
TCTACCTGGTTATCGCGAAGATTAAGATAGGACAGATCTCTGTTCCTACAAAGTGAAACTAATTCGGCTATTTGATTCCCTCTAAAGTCTAACTCTAACAGTCGGCGATGCCCTGTAAGTGGATGCATGTCAATGACCTGATTGTTTCTCAGGTTCACCTCGCTCAGCATCCGGAGACTAGAAAGTGGTGCCAGGTCCTCAATATGATTGCTTTCCAGATCTAAAAACGCCAACCGCTGCAAATACCCCAAGCCTTCCAGAGAATGGATCCCTCGACCTGCAGCATGAATCTCGGTGATGGTCTGCACATCTGCCCGGTAAATTGGGCCTGATGGGCGCTCGATTTTTTCCCGAATGACCTGCTCGAGGGCGGGGTCCGGGAAGTGAATTTCCGGGTTGACCCGGTCAACCGCAGAAAACAAGCTGATCAACAAGACCAGGCTGACAAGAAAAACAGACCATATTTTTAATGATTTCCAACTTGATATTTGTTCCATAGCTCCCTTATTCTACCTGACCAGGATAACACCACCCGGATGATGCAGGTCATGCCGTGCAACCTGGATGCACTGGGTGTACTTGCTGTTGGCAATCACCTTCAACCCCTGTTGGCGTACCAAGGCTTCCAGCCACTTGGGCAGCTGGTCTTTGAACTTGATTTCCAATACCACCCGGCGCGGGTAGAGATACCGATAAAAACTATGCTCCGGAAACAGGTCTTTGGCATGGGCCGCACGCAGGCTGTGATCAAATGTCACCCGCAAGCCGCTTTTCAATCGGGTTTGGTAGCCTTCACGGTCGTACTCGACCAGTACCTTGGGTCGCATGTGCTGCTTGAGTGCAGTGCGTTCAAAGCTATTGGTGATCGGATGATCGAAGGATTGCCAATGTCGGTTTGCCATGAAATGCCTATATTCATCAATCGGAACAAACACGCTCTTCTTTACGGCGCGGTTGCCCTGTCGCACCTTCAACTCAACACGTACATACCGCAGGTACTCCTCCCCATAGGGATAGGTTCGCAAGCGCAGCTTGACCCGGTCGCAATCGCCATTCATCTTTTGGTCAAAGCTGTGATAGTCATCCGTGTCAAAATACAGGCTGCGCACCAGGTAGCGTTGTGTTTCTTGTGCCCGGGTGAAAGGATCCATGATCATATAGGGGCGGATGGCATTGCGCATCTTCAGGTACTGAAAATACGTTAGACGGTATTTGAGTTCATACCGGCTGTCCGCATCTAGGGGAATTTCCCTGTCTGCTAGATAATTACGCTGATTGAGGATTGAGGTCAGCATATCACTGCAAATTATACAGGCAGGGCAATCTGAGGTGCCAACAGCGAGACCTTGCCCACCCCGGGGATCAGGTTGATCCGGTCATGCAGCTCCTGCACGGTCACTTCAGTCATGTCCCTAAGCTGGACTTCGAAGATGATCTCCCAGTAGTCCCCCTCGGTTTCTTCGGATCGCACCCTGATCTCCCTGGCATAATCTTTGAGTACCTGGCTGATTTCATTATTTTTCAGAGACTTGGTGCCGGATACTACCAGCACATAATCGTTAGCTTTGGATTGGCCATAGCGGATAAAATGGAGCAGGAACATCAATAGGCTGATCACGATCGTGGAGAGGATCACCACGTTCCAGTTGAAGGTACCGGAACCCAGCCCCACAGCAATCACCCAGAAGATGAAGACCATATCCCGTGTATCCTTGATGGGGGTTCGGAAGCGGATTATCGAAATCGAACCTATCAGACCCAGTGAGAGCACCAAGTCGCCCCGGATAAAGAGCATCACGACCGAAATGATCGGCGCCAGCACCACCAGTGTGGACATGAAGGCCAATTCGTAATTCAAACCGCGATGGGTGTATCTATAGATCTGGGAGATAATGAATCCAACCGCGATCGCCAGGAACAGCGTGAATAGGATGTTGGCCAGATCAAGATCGTATAGGCCAATAAACTCAACAAGGCGGTCAATAAGAAAACGGATTTCCGTCCACATAAAAACTCCAATTATTTTAATATATATAGCTGGGGTTGTATAAGTATTATCAACCCTATAATGCAAACAGTCATTATAATACCACGTTTTATTTGATCAGTGTCCATCTGCAGCACCAGGTTCAAAGACAGACTGAGGATTTTGTGAAGTGGTTAATGCAATTTAAGAACACATAATATCAATAGGCAAATTCCAGAAAAAGACATTGTTTACTAATAATTTTAACGAAACAATGGCTTGGTGCTAGTAGACAGCTCTGATAAACATAACTGGCGTATCGTCACCCGTGTAGTGGTTGAAGGTGGTAATTAAGTTGTATATGAAATACAGAATCTTCACCACCCCAAATCATCTTTATCAATGGTAACAACATTATTTGAGTCAATTGTACTGAATGGATTGATTAATACTACTGCCATCAGTGTACGATTTTCTCATAAATTCTGCGGTAAAATCACTTCTGTTATGTCTATCTCCATCGTCATTCGCGCCTTCAACGAACAGCAGCACATCGGCCGCCTGCTGCACGGCATCACCCAGCAAACCACCCCAGACCCCGAAGTGATCCTGGTCGATTCGGGCTCCACCGATGGCACCCTGGCCATTGCCGCCCAATACCCGGTCAAGATCGTCCACATTCAGCCTGAGACCTTCACCTTCGGTCGCTCCCTCAATACGGGCATCGCAGCCTCCAGCGGTGACCTGGTGGTGATCACCAGCGCGCACTGCTACCCCCTCTACCCCGATTGGCTCGAACAGCTCATCAAACCCTTTAGTAACGATCAGGTTGGGCTGTGTTACGGCAGGCAGCGCGGCGGGGAAACCAATCATTATTCCGAGTACCAATTTTTTCGGAAGTATTTCCC
>SLIC01000053.1 GCA_007135845.1 Candidatus Brevefilum sp. | reverse complement strand
CGGCTCGGCGTCTGACCTATCGCGGATATGACTCGGTTGGCGCAGCGACGATCAGCGGGAGCACGATAGACCTGCGCAAAGACGCCGGTCGAGTGGACGAGGTTGCTGAAAAGTATAACTTCGCCGAGATGACTGGTTCACGCGGCATCACCCAGTTACGCTGGGCGACCTTTGGCAACCCGTCCCTGGTTAATTCGCAGCCGCATCTTGATTCCGACGGAGACCTGGTCGGTGCACATAATGGGAATGTGGTCAATAATGTTGAACTGCGCCAGGCTTTTATGGCTGAAGGGATGACCGTCCGCTCTGAAAACGACGGGGAATCCTGTGTGCATGCGGTTGAACGTTACATTGACCGAGGATTGGACTTTATCCCGGCGATTCAACAGGCTTATAACGACTTGCAGGGTGATTACGCCTTTGTGATTGGGCGGGTAGATGATGATAAATTGTTCGCGATCAAAAAGGGTTCTGGTCTGGTGGTTGGCATTGGGGAGGGCTTCACCTGTATCTCCTCTGACCTGCCCTCGATCCTGCCCCTCACACGCCAGGTGATCCGCTTGGAAGATGGTGAGATTATCACCTTGTGGGCGGATCGGGTTGAACTGCACTCGGTTGTGGATGGCTCACTGATTGAGCGTCAGCCAGAAATCGTTAAAGAGTCAATGGCCTCTGTCCAAAAAGAGGGTTTTGATCACTTCATGCTTAAAGAAATTCACGAGCAGCCTGTGGTAGCCGGGGAATTGCTGCACCGGCTGGAAGGTGATCGTGCTTTGGTTGATGGTGTGCTGGATAAGATTGCCAAAGCCAGGCACGTTTACTATATTGGCTGCGGTACCAGTTATCACGCCTGCCTGGCAGGGGCGGTGTATGCCTCGCAATTGGCTGGCAGGGCTGTCATCCCAGTGCTGGCGCCCCAATTTACCCCGCAGTACGGTAATGCCGTGAACGAGGATGATGTGGGGGTGTTCGTCAGCCAATCGGGTGAGACCAAGGATGTGCTCAATGCCCTGGAGGCTGCCCAGGCGCGGGGGATGAGGTGCATCAGCATGGCCAATGTGATTGGCTCCACGCTGACGCGTAAGACCGAAGCCTGGCTGCCCCTGGTATGCGGCTACGAGATCAGCGTGCCGGCGACCAAGACGTTTACCAACCAGGTGATCGCCTTTCTATACCTGGCGGCCAAACTGGGTGGGGTTGAGGACCTGGACTTTATGCGTTTGCCAGACTTGATGGCGGAGACCATCCGGGTGACGGACCCCCAGGTGCAAGCACTTGTTCCCAGGATCAACGCCTGGGATGATTTGTACTGCCTGGGTTACGGCGCCACTTACCCCTTTGCCCTGGAAGGTGCTCTCAAGCTGAAGGAGATCACCTATGCCCACTGCGAAGGGATGCTCTCTACTGAATTCAAACATGGTCCCCTCTCAGCAGTGACAGATGGCTTCCCGATCTTGTTCCTGGCTGGCCCGCAGGATGTGCCCCTGATCATCAGCGGGATCAACGAGGTCACCTGCCGCGGCGGTGATGCGATCACCTTCGGTCAGGTGGACGAACGGCTTGAGGTCAATGCCAGCGAGCTGATCACTTTCCCCGAATCCAATCCCGCTTTTGCACCCCTGCTGGGTGTGCTGCCGTTGCAATTGCTCTCGTATTACATGGCGGTGGCGCGCGGGTATGACCCAGATTTTCCAAGGAATTTGAGCAAGACGTTGACGGTGGATTAGGGGAGGAATTAGGTAGTAGGTAGTAGGTATTGGGTAGTAGGTGATTGTGAAAGGTGAGAATATATATGGTTCATTTGGTGTATTGTGACAATGCGGGCAAGCAAGGGGAACGTGAGTTGGATAAGATCCTTGTCGGTACAAAAACAATGGTGGTGAGGGGTGCGGCTGGAAGAAAAATCCCGCATTCGAGGGTTTTTGAGGGCGAAACGCTCTATTTTATGGAAAAAGGCACGGCAAAGATCTCGGCAAAGGCAGTTGTTACTGATGTTCAGAACTATGTCAAATTAACTGAAGAAGAAATTGTCAATACGCTTGAACAGAATCAACCGAAATTGAAACTGACAGAAAAGCAGAAGCAGCGCTGGCATAAGAAGGCCTTGTGTTTGGTTGAGTTTTCTGATGTTGAGAAAATTGATCCTTTGGATTTTGAACATCAAGGCAATATGGATGATTGGCTGATCATTGAGAAGATTGAAGATGTGGTGGTCGGCACCAGCATTCCATATAACTACGATAAATCAAAATTTTAGTGATCAGCGAAAAATTTCAATAGAAAAGGTAGTGGATGCCTCACAGAAACTTCAAAGTGCCATGCGCTCGCTTTAGATAAAAAGATGGAGAAGAAGGTACTTGTTCATCTAGTGTTGTATAATTAAGTTTAGCAACAAAGTTGGTCATAGAAGCCGTTCATTTTTTGATAATCATTACAGGAATTGAAGAGGAACAAATTAGTCAACTGCACTTTCGGATACCCGAATTCTGATTTTGATTAAATTATTACCATCAAGAGGTCAGCCGTGAATTTAGAGAAAATACAGGCATACGCCCCTCAGTTATATGAATTAGCCCAAAAACATAGCATTTCAAAAATATTTCTAACGGGCTCGGTAGCACGAGGTGAATCAGATACAATTAGTGATATTGATTTCTTGGTAGAAATGAACCCAGACGCGTCATTATTTGGCGTGGCAGGGTTTTTATTTGAAGCAGAACAGCTTTTAGGTGTTTCAGTAGATGTAATCCCAATCGCTTTGTTGCCGGATATTGAAGACCAAGCTTTTGCTAGAAATATCCAACAGGATGCTGTAGCAATATGAAAAGCTCGAAATATTTTCTTGAAGATATGTTAAATGCCGTTGAATCTATTG
>SLIC01000181.1 GCA_007135845.1 Candidatus Brevefilum sp. | reverse complement strand
ATCTGATTTAACGCCTGTGATCAGTGCCTGGGATGCCATCCTCGATTATCTCCAGATCAACCCGGGTTACTTCACATACCGCTTTGGCGTTGATGAAGGCTTGTGCGTTGAAAAATCTTTAAGGGAACTACGCCAGCTTGCCACCTGGTCACTGGAGAACAATTATGCGCTTACCCTTAAACCCATCTATCGCTACCGCAATGCCCATACCGGTGCCAAGGTGATCGAACGGGGCGGCTGTTTCCCTAACAGCATGCGCTCCCCCATTAAAAACGGTTTGATCGGGTAGTTACAGCGTTTTTTTCACTAACCAACAATCGAAACCACTCCACCAAAGGGAGACTCCGTCCTTTTCAATTTAAACCATTTTCCTTAAAATTCTTCCCCAGGTAGGTGGGACGCTCACCTGGATTGTGCCCTTTTTGACTTGATAATCATCTCCTGGATTGAGCACATCGATAAATCGCTGTGCCTTGCATGATAGGCTCAGCTCTAGGTCAACCTGTTGATCCGCGCTGTTCAAAATCACCACCAACGCTTCACCTTCAGCCTGACGGGAAAAGGCATATTGGCGATGATTTTTTAGTATGGTTTGAAAGTGGCCATGACGAAGCGCAGCAGATTCTTTGCGAATTTGTGACAGCTGGCGAATCAGTTTCACAAGGTCAGGATGCGGGACATGGCGTCCCATTTGGGAGAGTTCCAGCATTGGTCTCAAGGACTCATCAGAGTGATCACCTTTAACACCCTTGATGCCCCATTCGCTGCCGTAATAAACAGCAGGGATCCCCGGCATTGTGAACAGCAGCAGGTATAACGGGTAAAGATGTTCCTCCTTTTTCAATTGACTGGCCACCCGATTTACATCGTGGTTATCAACAAAATTGTATAGGTGAAAGGCTTTGTAGATTCCCTCGTCCCCAAACTGGCGGTTCAAGCTGAAGGAAATCTCATGATAATTGGCATCATTTAAGCTGGAGTAGAGCCCTTTATAACATTCATAATTGGTCACGGAATCAAGCATGATTGGATTGACCCAATCACCGTAATCACCATGGACAACTTCACCCATCAACCAGAAATCAGCCCTTCGCTTTTTAACAAATGAGCGTAAAGCCCGCAAGAAATCAAAATCTAAGCAATCTGCTGCATCCAGACGCAAGCCATCAATACCAAAATGCGTCATCCACATCTCAACGGCTCCAAACAGGTGCTCCCTGACACCAGGATGAGACAGGTTGAGTTCTACCAAACTAAAATGCCCCTGCCAGCTTTCATAGCGGAAAGGATCTCCCATTGGACTTTCCTCTCCAAACCGCAGTTTTTGGAACCAATCAGTATAAGGAGAATTTTCTCCTTTCTCGCAAACATCCTTAAATGCCCAGAAATCCCGCCCGACATGGTTGAATACGCCGTCCAGGACCAACTTCATTCCCTGTTGATGAACGGTATCCGCAAACCTCTTAAAGCTGTCATTATCACCCAGCCGCCGGTCGATATGATAATAATCGACCGTGTCATAGCCATGTGACGTGGATTGAAAAACAGGACCCAGGTAAAGGGCATTAGCTCCCAAGGATTGGGCGTGCTCGAGCCAAGGTAAAAGTCTGTCAAGCCGATGTTTTGGTGGACTATCTCCCACATTTTGGTTTGGCGCGCCGCATAAGCCAAGGGGATAGATATGGTAAAAAATTGCGTCCTGGTACCATAATGTACTCATAAGAATTGAACCTCAAAAAATATTTTCTTTAGAATTTACTAACCATAGGGTGTTTCAGCTGAAAATGCCGTGCATAAACAGGTGCACTGTTTGATAAACAAGCTCATCCGTCAACACCAGTTCGTCATTTAAATAGAGCCCTATCATGGCGTTGATGATGCCTAAATACCCAGCGGCATAGCGGGCATGCCGTCCACGTAGATTGCCATGATCTTCAGTAGCCTCGATAAACACACGTTCCATCATAAACCGCTGCTGGTTGGTATATGGACGAATGGACTGGTTGCTTTCCGACTCAGGTGGCGAAAAAAACATACCCAACTGCATACGGTAATATGGAGCAGCGGTTTCAGCAAAACGAAAATAAGCGCGGGCAATTTTCTCAAGAGTCATGACAAGGTCCCCCGAATAAGTAGATTCTCGCTGGATCTCATTCATTAACCGTCCAGACTCATGCGCCAACAAGGCGTCCAACAAACCACGTTTACTGCCAAAATAATGATAAAGCGTGGGTTTGGTGACTCCAGCTGCTTCAACAATTAAGCTCACCCCTACCGCATCATAGCCATGCTGGCTAAACAGATCCAAGGCACAATCTAACAAGCGTTCACGATTATCCATAACAGAATACTATACCGATCGGTATAGTTTGTCAAGCTTCAATGTCTCAGGTTTTCTGGAACGCTTTCCAACCTATCCGGATAGCGTAAATGGGTATTATTTCCCCCATTGGATCGTAATGTCTTTGATGACTTCTCTGACAAGGACAACGTCACTTATCAGCATATCGCCACCTATTCGATGTAAACCGTCACTTCATCCACCGATTTACGCGGCCTTGGACCCGGCAGTTCATCAGGGTAACCCAATGAAATTGCTGCGATCATCTGCCCATCGATACCCAGCCATGCATGCAGCGCATCGTAAGCATAAAAAATATCACATATCCACAAAGTACCCAGTCCTAACGCCTGTGCGGCTAAAAGCATGTTCTGAATTGCTGCCCCAATGGATTGGGTATCTACCACATCTGCATTGCTTTCGAGTGTTTCCCAATCGAAGGGTGGTTGATCGGTCGTAGGATTGATCACAAAAATCGTCACCGGTGCCTGTCCCATCGATTTGATCGTATACCTGGCACTGCCAGTTTGGATACCCATGCCTTCCTGTT
>SLIC01000007.1 GCA_007135845.1 Candidatus Brevefilum sp. | reverse complement strand
TGATGGGGTGATGGCTTATCCCACCCGCTGTTGACTGTAAGCGATCTTACTTAGTTCAAGAAATCCCAGGGGTTGACCCGGCCAAAATCATCGCTGCGCATCTCAAAATGCAGGTGCGGACCGGTTGAAAAGCCGGTGCTGCCCATCAAGCCGATGGTATCACCCTTGTAAACCGATTGCCCACAGGAGACATTGATCTGGCTTAGGTGAGCATACAGGGTTTGCCAGCCAGCGCCATGATCAATGACGATCATTTCGCCATAGCCAAAGTTGTTCCAGCCAGCGTAAACCACCACACCGTTGTCAGCAGCAAAGATCGGATTGCCCATTCTACCGGCAATGTCAATGCCCCAGTGGTTGGTCGCCGGGGAGAAATCGAAACCAGAGAGCCACCGTTCCGTTGTAGGCCAAAGAAATGTGAGGGTGCCCATCACACCGTCGTAGCTGCCGGTGCAAGCGCCGGGACCTAAGTGTGAGGCTGTGGCTGGCTCACCCCGCCTGATGCGCGGTGCGCGCCAGTCTGTGAACACACCTCTCCCGCCAGGAATCACCAGCATGGTATCTGGCGGGATGTTTGGGTTGCCAAAATCACCAATTTCTTCTGGGTCCAGCTCATTGCCGGGCCAGTTGATGATATCCTCTGGTTCTACTCCATAATAGATAGCCACACCGTTCAAGCCCTCACCGGCACTCCAACGATGATAAACACCATCTACTGGCAAGATTTGAAGGATTTGACCAGGTTTGATCGTGTGCGGGTCATCTCCGAGGGTTTCCCGGTTGCCCCACAGTATCGTCTCAGGTTTTATGTTGAATTTATCTGCAATTGAAAAGAGCGAATCGCCGGATTCAACGGTGTATTCAACCACTTGAAAGCGTGCCATGCGATTAGGCAAAATTGTGTTCACACCAGCCTGGCGGTCGATCCCATCCAAATTAGCGCCCCCTGCGTGAAATGCTGGTGGTTCAACCGTTGCCGTGGGTAAGTTCAGGGATTCTGCCAGTGCCAGGGTGCTGGGGTCAGTATCCAGTGCTTGATCCCGTTCATAGAAAGTGCTGATGACCCAAACCACCAGTACAATCATCACGGCGGTCAAAACTGTGCTGGCGATCCTCAGAACAGAATCATCCAATCCCCAATGTCGTAACCGTTCCCAAAACAGGATGTACTTGGGTTCGGATGGTGGGGTGGGTTCCTCAGGTGGGGGAGCAGTATTGAGAGGGGTCGGGTCTGGTCTTTGCCAGGGATCTCTTTTTTCAGTCATAAGTTAGGCATAAACTGCTTTGTTTGTTAAGCACGCTATGTGCAAGAGTCTAGCACCTTTTTGGAAGAATGGCAAATTAGCAAGATTTAGAGGGCAATTACCATTTATCGATAGGCAAAGTTGCTATTATATTGAAAATAATTGTTACAAAGTACCTAAAACAACAGCAAGGCTGTTGTTTGATATGTAGATACTGAGAGTTTTTACTACCAGGGTAACATCTGATAGTCAAAAAACCGATAAGGCGCCCTAGCTGGACGCCTTATCGCTCTGATTTGAGACTTCAATTTGAGACAGCTGCTTCGAAAGGTCTGCAATCCGATTTTCAAGCAGCTGCTGCCGGTAGCTGATGGTTACGTCCGCCTGGGTGCGTTCGATGATGCTGCGGGCGATATCAGTACGCCGCCGCAGACCATAGGTGAGCGCGTCGGGATAATCCATGGTCACCAGGAGGGCGTAGATATCATCCATGACCTCCAACAGGCGTTCTACTTCTGGGGAATGACCTGCGCGCATCAGGTCCATGATTCGCCGGCGCAGCTCACCCACCACTTCGGACATGCCGTTGAGGTAAGTGGCAAACTCCACCTGCAGGTCTTCAGGTGATGGCCAATCCTGGTTGAGGATGGTGGCCACGGTCAGATGGGCTTCGCAGAACTCCTTCAGCGCATCCTGGGCATAGCCGGTGAAATACAGGTCTGGTTCATTTGCCAGGCCAATCCGTAATGCAGCTGCCAGCTCATCTGCCTGTGCGAGGTTTTCTTGCGCCAGAGCTGTATCCCCGCGGTGAATGGCACGAATAGCACGCGCAGCATAACGGGTCAGATTCCGGCTTTGGGCCAGGGCTTCATCCCGGATTTCATTTTGCCGTTCAAAGGACTCGCGAATGCGGTCAGAGAGGGATTCCAGGTGGTTGTCCATCAACTGCCTTCTGGTGAATCGTTTTGGCGGAACAGGTCATCTGCCAGTGAATGGCTGCCAGGGACGCTGATCTCGCCAAAATTTGCTTCATAACGTTTGAGATTCTCCATCATTGCCCGCAGAAAGAGCTTGGCTGCTGTGGGCGACATGACGATACGGGAGTTAACCTGGGGCTTACTCACACCTGGCAGCAGGAGAGAGAAATCCATGACAAACTCAGACGCGGTGTGAGAAATCCGGACGAAGTTGACATACTGCGACTCAAGGTCGTCCGGCATTTCGATGTTAGGTATTGGTTTTTGTGGCATAGGGTCTCCAGTCTAGAATGGAATCTCGTCGTTCTCCTCGCCTCCTTCTTGGTCACCCAAATCCTCTGCATAACCGGCTGAATCCCTACCTCCAGGTAAGAAGGTGACGTTCAATGCATTGACTTCAAATGACGCACCTGTGGAGCCATCTTGCCTTGTGAAAACTCTTGGGCTGCCAGTTTGTGGGTCTGGGCGCAACCTACCCACCACCAGTACAGGACGTCCTTTGGCGAGGTACTGGTTGCAGGATTCGGCTTGGGCGCCCCACACGGAGATACGGAACCAGGTGGTCTCATCGATTTGCTGCCCGCTGTTATTGGTGTACTTGCGGGATGAAGCGACTGAGAAACTGGTTACAGCCTGACCGCTTGGTGTGTAACGCATGTCTGGGTCACTA
>SLIC01000257.1 GCA_007135845.1 Candidatus Brevefilum sp. | reverse complement strand
CCTTACCATGACTATGGACGGGGTGGGCGGGGATGGCGAGATCTGTGGCAGGATTTGCTGACCCTCCTGCTGACCGATGATGATGGGATTGAAGGGCTTTTGTTGAGTAATTTTGCCGGGGTACGTATCGATGGGAGCAACGCGACGATTGTGGGGGCGCTGCCTGGCGAATTCAAAGCAGACCGGAACAGCATCCCCAGAGTATGGATGGACCATGGCGCCTGGCCCTTGCTTACCACCAAACTCTATTTAGATTTGACTGGAAATCTTGACTTTCTGCTTGCCAAACAAACTTATTTCCAAGATCACTTCAGTCATCGCTGCCAGCGATCAAATCCTGATTGGCAGGATGAACAAGATACACTGTTGCGTTCAGTTACGGGCGATGTGGTTGAGGGCACCATCCTTGAACATCTCCTCGTACAGCATCTGACCGCTTTTTATCATGTGGGTGAACACAACCTGATCAAGATGGAAGGCGGCGATTGGAATGATGCCTTTGATATGGCATCTGCGCGCGGTGAAAGTGTGGCTTTTTCCGCCATGTACGCAGGTAACTTGCGCTCATTGAGTGAATGCTGCCAGGCGATGGTGAATGCTGGTATGAGTGAAATGCCAATTGCTGTTGAACTACTTTTGCTGCTGGATCGCATCTCTGATCCGGTTGATTACGGCTCTGTTGAAGCGAAACAGTTTCGGTTGAGTGAATACTTTGATCGGGTGAGCGGGGATCTTTCTGGAGACAAAGCAAACGTGTCTTTGGGAGCACTCGCGGCAGACCTTGATGAAAAAGCGGGGTGGTTGATGGGCCTGATCCAGGAGCAAGAATGGCTATCCACAGAGGCGGGTGAGGGCTGGTTCAATGGTTATTACGATGATGATGGTTTGCGGGTGGAGGGTGTGTTTCCCGCCGGTGTCCGTATGACCCTCACCGGGCAGGTCTTCCCCTTGATGGCAGGGATTGCATCCGATGAACAGGCACACGCCATTGTGAGCTCTGTAGATCGGTATCTTTATGAACCAGAGTTAAATGGGTATCGGCTTAACACCCATTTTGGGACAACGCCGCCTAAGCTCGGCAGGGCATTCGGATTTGCTTTCGGTCACAAAGAAAATGGGGCCGTTTTCAGTCATATGGCCGTCATGTATGCCTATGGGCTCTACCGGCAGGGATTGGCGGGGGCAGCCTGGCGCGTGCTGAATGGTCTTTACCATCAGAGTCAGGACTTTGCAAAAAGCCGTATCTACCCTGGTATTCCCGAATACTTCAACCCGCGCGGGCGGGGTATGTATCCATACCTGACCGGTTCCGCAGCCTGGTACCTGTATACCTTGCTGACCGAGTCCTTTGGCATCAAAGGCGCCTTGGGTGACCTTTGCCTGGCACCGAAATTGGTGGCCGATCAGTTTAGTCAAAGAGATTCTTTAAGCGTACAGACGGTTTTTGCTGGCAAGAAACTGAATGTCACTTATCATAACCCAAATCGACTAACCTATGCGAAACATTCGGGCAGCGGCCATTACTGCATAGACAGCGTTTCAGTAAATGGTATCCAGCGCGAGGTCGAATCCAGTACGCAAGCCATCCGTTTTTCTAGGCAAGAAGTGCTGAATTGGCCGGATGAGGTTAGGATTGAGGTCACACTATTAGAAGGTGGCGCCATCCCTACGGTATAACCCTGTATTCGGGTGTGTGCAATTTCAATTGAATAGCAGAGGATTTGTTCGGGCTGTTAACGCCTAGCTGGATGGCTTTTAATATTTCTCAGAAGGAATAATACAATGAAATTTGGTTACTTTGATGATGTTAACCGGGAGTACGTCATCACCCGGCCCGATACCCCGCTGCCCTGGATCAATTACCTGGGGATGCAGGACACCTTCAGCCTGATCTCGAACACCGGTGGGGGTTATGCTTTTTACCAGGATGCGCGCCTCCGTCGTATCTCACGCTACCGCTACAACAACGTTCCCCTGGATATGGGAGGTCGTTATCTTTATTTGCGCGACCAGGATAGCGGTGAATTTTGGTCACCGACATGGATGCCCACCCGGCATAATGCCGAAGATTATGTCTGCCGGCACGGCTTGGGATATTCCCTGATTGGTTCTACTTACCGGGAAATCCGCGCCGATGTACGTTTCTTTATCCCGCAGGATGCAACCTTGGAAATTTGGGACCTGACGCTTGAAAACTTGTCACAGGCTCCCAGGCAGTTGTCTTTGTTTTCAAGTATTGAATTTTGCCTGTGGGATGCGCAGGATGACGCCACAAATTTTCAGCGTAACCTTAACATCGGTGAGGTTGAAGTAGAAGGATCGGTCATCTATCACAAGACGGAATACCGTGAACGACGGGATCATTTTGCTTATTTCGCCAGTTCTGAACCTCTGGATGGGTATGAAACCCAGCGCGAAGCATTTTTAGGGCCTTATCGCGGTTGGGAGAGCCCCCAGGCGGTGGAAAATGACCAGACCACCCAATCCCTTGGGGTTGGTTGGTCACCTGTGGGTGTTCACCATCTGCGGTTGCATTTACCGCCAGGCGCAAAAAAGCGGGTGATCTTCTTATTGGGTTATCACGAAAACCCGGCAGATGAAAAATTCTCTCCTCTAAATTCTCAAACGATTAACAAAGTTTCGGTCGCGCCGGTGATCGATAAATATCTTGATCCTGCGCATGTCGATCAAGCCTTTGTCAGGTTGCAGGAGACATGGGACAACCTTTTGGGGGTGCTCCAGGTAAACTCACCAAATGAGCATGTGGATCGGATGGTCAATATATGGAATGCCTACCAATGTATGGTTACCTTTAACCTATCCCGCTCTGCCTCTTATTTTGAATCTGGCATTGGTCGCGGCATGGGATTCCGTGATTCGAACCAGGACTTGCT
>SLIC01000117.1 GCA_007135845.1 Candidatus Brevefilum sp. | reverse complement strand
TGAATAAAAATTTGACATCATGAGTTATCATCTAAAGTTCCCTAGGGAATCTAGATGACAACTCAGATGCCGTTCATCCCCATAATTTTGTGCCGTGAAAAACTTTTTTTAAACGCTTATTTGAGTAAATGCGCTTCCAGCATAATTTCTACAGCACCCAAAGCTCTGGACACCGGACAGCTTTGTTTGACACGGGAAGCAATTTCAGCGAATTCTTTCATTTCAATACCCTTTACCCGCGCTTTGGTTACCAGCTTGATGCGGGTGATCGAAAACCCCGAGTCACCTTTTTCCAACGAGACAATTGCCTCTGTCGTAATCTCATCAACGGTGTAGCCAGCTTTTGATAAGTGTCCACTGAGATCCATGGAAAAACAACCGGCATGTGCAGCACCAATTAATTCCTCCGGGTTAGTCCCCACACCTTCTTCAAATCTCGATGTGAAGGAATACTGCCCTTCGTAGGCACCGCTGCCCAATGCAAGTGATCCATTGCCATCCTTTAAGTCTCCTTGCCATACGGCGTTTGCTGTCCTTTTAATCATCACATACTCCTTTTTTAATTTTCTAGTTATCTTACTTTAAATGTACCTGATAATAATAAAAAATATATTAGACATTGTTTGTCTTTTATCGCATAATTAATAAATAAAAAACCAGGACAAGACATTTATCCTGGTTTACTTCAATAACCTGTGATCTTCTCAAACAAACACTGGTTTTTTACCGCTCGCACCACCGGTAAGCTGGTACGGTCACCCATTCCTCGCCTTTTTTAAAGGCGTAATATGGCAGCCATATCAGCCCAAACTTCTCAATAAAGATATCCTTCTTGAAAGCTGAAATAGGTTCTTCAACCACCTGGTCTAGGGCAACCTCCCACTTATGATCCACTTTGGCCAGGTCAGCCTGGTGCTCTGACTTCAGTTCTTCGATATCTCGTTGGACCCTTTTGATCTCAGTCTCACTTTTATCAACATTTGCCCTGGCCTGGCTGGTCATTCTACGGGAAGTTAACGAAGTTGTAACCCTTCGTCGGCTGCCAGAGAATAAGCCAATCACGTTTTCAACACCCCTGCCCAGCTCTTCAATTCGGCGATGACCTAATTGGTCTTTGTAACTGGCTAATCTGTTTTCCTCCCGCGTAAGCCTGGTCTCTAAGTTGTCCAGCTGGTTTCGAAATCGCCGGTTTAGCGTATCAAGCTCAGCTTTCTTTTTCTCTTCGGCTGCATCCTGACACCTCCGACGGAATTCCTCATCAGACATGGTTGGTTCAGCAACCACATCCAGAGCTGAATTGACGCGCAGCTTTAAAGTTTGGGTGCGATAAATCCAGTCAGCAAAATCACTTTGTAAATCACGAATGAACCTGGCATCCACTATCGATAATTTATCAAGGGAATCGAATCTGGCCTCAGGCAAGGGGTGATCTTCCAACATATCAAGATCAATGGGTTTGACGCTAAAGTTTTCCCAACGCACCAAACCGCGCCGTCGCATTTCACCAATGCGCACAGCAAAGGCTGCCTCATCACTGATATTGTACCGGCGCGCCAGGTAAACGACCCGGGCCTGCCCAACCAATTCTGGACGATAAAAGTACTGGGGTCGTGGAATATCACCCGGAATCTGGTCTCCAACCTCCTGGAGTGCATCCGAAATTCCTCGATTAACCGGGTAGAAAAAGACCGGGACCGAGCCAGGGAGTACCGGCGCAACATCTCGTCCCAGGTTCCTGGCAGGTTCAACTTGTGCGGGCGGTTCGTTCACAGTCGTAATCTGTTCTGAAACACGTTCCATCGACCCAGCCAGGTCGATCAGGGCAGGTATTTGTGCCCGTGTCATGGGACCTGCCAGGTAATTCATCGCCCAGCGGGTATGAAAAGTCTTTGACCCAGACGCATGCACATTATGCAGTAAGAAAACCCTTTGGCGCAATTGCGAAATCATGCGGTCGTACGAGCGGCGGTCCACACCGGGTGCTGCACCTTCCAACCCATCCAGCAGGCGAGCTTTATCCTGTTCCGTCTGCAAACGTCCTATCAACCATGTCCCTGCATTGGAAAGCGCTTTATAATCCAGGTCAATTGGGTTCTGGGTTGCCAGCACAAGACCAACGCCATAAGCACGAGCATTTTTCAGCATCCGTAAGATGATGTTTTTACTGGGTGGGTTCATTGTGGGAGGTAAGTAGCCCGCAATTTCATCAAAATACACCATCGTCCGCAGGCCAGATGTTCCTTTTTGGGTCCGCATCCAGCTTTCAATCGCGGTGTAAAGCAAAGTAATAAAGAACATCCGCTCCTGGTCGTTTAAATGCGACAGGTAAAAAATACTATGGCGCGGCTTACCAGACCTTGTGTACAGGATCTGACCAATATCAAGTGGTTGTCCTTCCATCCATGACTGAAAACTTGGTGCTGCCAGGAAATTATTCAGCAGCATGGCTAAATTAAAACGCTCTCTTTCAGGGTAGAACTGATCGAGTGTAAAGACACCTAAACGATCAAAAGGCGGCGATTTCACATGGGTGATCAGCGTTGCCATATCAAGGTCCCGACCCACCTTCCAGGATTCCTCAAATATATTCGAAAGCAAGATGTGCTCCTTGGCCTGAACTGGATCAATATTCCGCATTCCAACAAGACCTAAGATCGCTGTTACCGTGCTGGAGATCTTCTCGCGCAGTATCTCACGGTTACCATCCCAGGGGATGTCTGGAGCTGACAACGACGCCAAAATGCTGACGGGCAACCCCGCATCAGAACCTGGTGTGTACACAGCGTATTGTACTGAGTCACGCAAAGCCTCTATGTGGCGTTTGTCAGTATCATAAGATGCCAAACCCTTCCGCCACAAGTTGGCTGCTTTTTCTGCAGCTTCCTCAACACTGACAC
>SLIC01000198.1 GCA_007135845.1 Candidatus Brevefilum sp. | reverse complement strand
CAATTTAACATTATTTTTACGATGCTTATCATTTGGTTTATTCCAGGCAGGTTTTACACATTTCCTATAAGAAAGCTCACCAGGACCCACCCCAATTGGGTAAATAATATTTCAAGTTATTGAAATAACATCCATGATTGAGGTCTTAGCCATGACCTAGGTCAGCCAAACAACGATGGTGTCTGTACCCTTGCAAGCGGAAACTACATCCACACCAACGCCATCCCCACAACTCCTCGCTCGTGATACCACCAATAGGGGATGCATTATCTGCTAGGGGCTTAAAAGTGCGGTTTTCCAAAATTTTTTTAGTTCAATGCCATACAGAATTGACACACTCACCACTGTCAATTAAAGCCTGGTCGTCCCCAAGAAGAAAAATTTGTAATTATCAGAACTGTGAACTTCACAGCACTGAACGAGCTAAACGTATTTTTATCCACCATGGTTGAGGAATAAGATGTAACCTTGATGGAAAACCACCTCCCGTCATTCACAGGCTTAATGGAATGTTCTGGCTCAACAACAAAGACCCCAACCGGATTTTGATTGGAGGAGGATCAAAGAAAACCCTACCTACCGTGAGTAAAAAACCATTGTACGAGAGTCCTTTACTTTGGGTGTTCAATGTCAGGGCAATCGCAAAGTCCAAAAAGCTTTTGCTTAATTCCCAATATCGTGAATTTGTTATCCATGTCGGATGCCATAGATGAAAATTTGATTACTTTACCCATCCCTAAATCCCTTCCCTACTCAAAGAGTGCTGCGCGTACTCAAAGAGTGCTTCGCGAAGGGAAAAGACTTTAAGCCCCTCCATTTAGGGAGGGGTTGGGGTGGGTTTTTTTAACAATGGTTATCCATAACTTGCTTATAAAGATATTTTTCGTTTCACTGATTTACTTTGCAATT
The DNA here is from genome assembly GCA_007135845.1 of Candidatus Brevefilum sp. Next base: position 2,016 of record SLIC01000198.1, on the reverse strand, counting down.
ACCCTGAGAGAAAAACACCCAGAAAAACACCCTGGCAATTATACAGTAAGAAAATCCTATCTTGGATTCCACCCCACAGGTTTCAGACTCATTGTAAACCCTGGATTACAGCCAGCAGGTCATCCACTGGTGGGCGGTCGGTTGAATCGCGGCTGGGATAAACCAGCCTCAGCACACCCTGCCGGTCAATGATAAAATCTCCGCCGAGCTGGCTGGTATCATCCCCGTAGGCATCATAGAATGTCTCCCTTTTTATCCAGCGCTTGAAATATAACCACAGTGCCCGCGGATGCCAGGCTCGCCACACTGAACGCTCCAACTGGTAAGCCCGATACACCGTCCGATCACGGTCTAACAACACCTCGAAGGTATTGCAGGTCTCTTGCAACCATTGCTGAATGGCAGGCAGCGTGCCGAATGAAACGATCACCACGCGTGTGTTGCCGGCAGTGAATTCCTCCTGGCGTGCGCACAACTGTGCGACATGTTCTCGACAGGGTATTCAACCCAGGTGGCGCAAGAACACCAGCAAGACATGCTGACCTTCATCCAGGATCGCATTCAGGGAGATTGTTTCGCCTTGACTATTCTTCAGAATAAACCCGGGGGCTGATGTGTTGACCTTCATGATAATTGCCTTTAGTAATTGCTGGGCTCAACTGGCGCTTTGCCCAAATAAGCCTTTGAAGAATGGTAAAAACCACTAGCACAGAAAATGTTAGGAACAAAAAAGTGACCTGTGATGGGAAGAGAATGAAGAGACTGTAAAACACGATCGTTTCGAAGCCGCCGATCAATCCAGTTGGCATCACAATTGTGGTCTTCTTTGCACGTTCACCTGCAACACGTTTCTCCAAAATTGCAGCCAGGTACATCCACGAAGACGCATTCAGGTAAAAGACGGCCAACATCACAATCAACGCCAGGGTGCGGTCACTTAATGGGGCACCCAATACGATGGCGATTGGCAGTGCCGCATAAATAACAAAATCACTCAAAATGTCCAGGTATCCCCCAAAATCATCCTGTTTACCATGCACCCGGGCAACCAACCCATCCAGACCATCCGCGCCGCGGTTGAGCAACCACAAAACCAGCGCCCCTCCGTAACTGCCCCAGAAAGCCAGAAACGCACTGCCAAGCCCAAGGATGAAACCGACCAGGCTGATCGAATTTGGGCTGACATTGGCCATCTTTTGAGCCAGCGGACCAGCCAACCTGTCTTTGATTTCACGCAGATATTCGTCGAACATATTGTTTATCCTCCGAGCCAAGCGACTTTGGCTGGTTGTTCGCTGTCAGTGTTGATAATTGTAGCAAACATCTTTTTCCTTGCGTGGTTCTTGCGAGGCTCAATTTAGGCATCATATCAATTTATTACCTACCGACCATGCTGCTGCCCTTCAAGTTATGGATATTGATGAACATCTTCAATATTACCAATGTTTGCTGGCAGATGCTTTATCCTGTCTAAGGTTTACTGATACATGTTGTCTGGTCAGCTGGCAAAGGATTGATGGTAGCACAAAAATGCGGGCAATAATTATTCCCAATGGTATATTTGTGTCCAACAGCAACAATCCATCCCCTGACTCACATGCACCGTCTCAGAACAAGTCACCAGTGTTTGAGATTTTCATTTTCCTGAGGATCAACAGCGGCAGGTGCTTGTATAAAAAAGGATGTGTCCTGTATACTTAATTCAATCACCCGCTCTGCCAGGAGGACCGATGAAAAAGCAAATCTCGATCTTCGTTTTGACGTTGTCATTATTGGCCTCAATCCTCTCATGTCGTTTACCCGGTATCGCTGGATCAACGCCTACGGACGAACCCCAGACTGTTGAACCAACCCTGGAGCCGACACAAACACCCACCCAGGATCAAACCCTCATCCCCGAGCCTACCCCTGTCGATGAATTACCCCCCTCACCAGAACCGACAATCATTGATCCGGAGCCAACTGCCCCACCAACAACTGCTGGTCAAATTGCTTACATCTATAGGGGAAACCTGT
>SLIC01000097.1 GCA_007135845.1 Candidatus Brevefilum sp. | reverse complement strand
GGTACAAGCCCGGATCGACGATCATTTCACTGACAGTTTTCATCTCAGCTCTGGAAATATGACAGTAACCAAACGGGTTTTTGTCCAGGTAATCCTGGTGATATTCTTCTGCAGTATAAAACCGTTCTAAGGGTTGAATTTCAACCACAAAATCATCATGTCGCTCTTTTTCAATCGCGGCAATACCCTCCACTGTCTCCTGGCTGGAGGCATCGGTATAGTAGATGCCTGTCTGGTATTGCGTTCCGCGATCATTTCCCTGGGCATTTTCAATGGTTGGATCAATGACATGAAAATAGGCAAACAGGATCGCATCTAGGCTAATCGCGTTCGGATCATACTCGACTCTGACAGTCTCGCGGTAACCCGAGGTTCCCCTGATAACCAGGTCGTAGGTGGGTACGATGTTAGCACGGCCGTTGGCATACCCGCTGACCGCATCCACCACGCCAGGGATCGATTGCATTAACTTCTCCAGTCCCCAAAAACATCCGCCAGCCAGGTAAATGACATCAATTCCGGCCTGTCTTTTATAAGTGTTATCGATTGCAGTCTGTGACATTGTTATTTCCTTTTCGTTTTGAGTCCAGTTTGATTCAGTTTCGATTTGGTTGCCTGTAACCCTCTGCGCACTGAGGGGGTAAAATACTCCGACGAATATTGGGCAAATCTTCGATCTTCACATATTTTCTATCCATCTTTACATTATCACTACCAAGATAACAAAGGATAGCTTATCAACAACATAATCCTAGGTATACCTGATCCTTCAAGATTGACTTGAACCACTTTTAATTTGGATCATGACTTCATTTCTGGCGATGAACCAGGGAACCCAGGGGGGATTGTATCTGGCAATAATAAAATCTCCCGCTGCTTCAAGGTCTTGCTGCGCAATCCAACCTTGCAACCGCTCCTTTGCTTTTCTAACTTTGTTTTCGCTGAAGTATCCTGAAAAGCGTAGTGCAGCCATAACCTCAGAATCAATCTTTGTTAAGTTGATCCTGTGATCTTTCGGTTTGGGCAGCGTTTCCAAAGTATATTTTGCCGGCATGATAAAAGCAACCGTAAAAGCATCATCCCCGCGAACTGTGACCGGTTTTGTCATTTCAATCTTTTTGGAATTCGAAACCTGCACCGGGCTGGTCATGGCAATCTTTTCCATGTCAATATTATCGCCAAAAATGTAACCAGCAAGGATCCTGAACCCCTGATAGATGGCCTTTTTATAGGATAAACCAGACACCTCAACTTCTGCCTTGATATGGGCGGGATATCGGCGAAGCTCAACTTGTTTAGCTTTTTTGATCAGGACATATTTAGGTGTTTCTGTCATAATTTCCTCATACTTAATATTTACAGCAAAATGTGGGTCGTTTCAACTCAGAGCTTATACAATTCATCTACAACCAACCAGGATGCTATCGCGACCCATGATCCGCTTATTTAATTCCGATTAATGGACAGTTAGGAGTGCAAAAATTTTGGTTAATTTTCGTTCATCAATTTTCCACCATGATGCTAAATCACGGAGCGGTTTGATCCTTGATGCCGGTGTGTTTTAATCCAGATTCATGCTGCAGCACCTTCGAGTTTTTCAATTAACCTTTATAATAGTAACGAAAAGTAGTTAACAATCACTGGAAATTTCTTTAGCACGCTCTGATAAAGAATAAACAACACGCAAAATTATTAGTTCAATACCAGGCAATAATGAGGAGAACACACCCATGTCACACAAGGAATACTTACAAATCTTACCCTACACCGAGCAAGGCTATGCACCCCTGGTCTTCAGCCAGGGCTGGCAGACGGCCATCCTCAATTGGGAACCTGGTGCAGATGTGGAGGCAGTCTACCGCGTTGAACGCCATAACCTGACGGATGAGGTCTTCATCCTGTGGCGAGGTTCAGGTGCCCTGGTGATTGCAGAACCTGAGGGCATCCGGGTGGTGGATGCCGTACCTGGTGTAACATATAACGTCACCATTGGAACCTGGCACACGGTCATCGGCACCCGGGATTCATCCTGGATCATCGTGGAGAATAAAGACACCCACCTGGGCGATACCGAGTACCGCGACATGACCCACGAAGAGCTCGATGGTTTTATGAGCCAGCTCCCAGCCTGGGCAGGATAAAAGTCCAAAACTGCCCAAATCATCAATTCAAGACGGATGCAAGAGAGTCAACCCAGATCAGGAACTGAACAAATCATGATCTGTTGACCCAGAAACAACACCATCATCAACACTTACTGGAGGTCACCATGTCCCATTTTGGCTACCACGGAAAGATCCTGTACATCGACTTATCTACACAGACCAGCCGGGTTGAACAACCCGATGACCTTTTCTGGCGTACCTATGCCGGCGGGGGACTGCTGGCAGCCTGTTTGCTCTACCAGCACACACCCCGGGGTGTAGATGCCTTTGACCCGCAAAACGTTTTGATCTTCACCTCCAGCGTGATGGCGGGGTTGCCCTATGCCGGCCTGGCCCGCTTCACCACCGCCGCCAAGAGCCCCCTCACCGGCGGCATCGGTGAAACCCGCACCGAAGGCCCCTTTGGCATGGCCATCAAGGGGGCCGGTGTGGACGCCATCGTTATCACCGGTGCAGCTGAAGAACCCACCCTCCTGAAGGTTGAAGACAGGTCTGCTATGTTTCTCGCGGCAGGCGAGTTGTGGAGGCAGACAACCAGTGCCTCCCAGGTTGCTTTAACAGAATCCTTTGGAGAAGATACCCATTGTGCCCTGATAGGCCCCGCCGGTGAGAACCTCGTACGCTTCGCCAGCATCGTCACGGACGGCTGCTACCAGGCTTCACGCATGGGTTTGGGCGCTGTGATGGGGTCAAAACGGCTCAAAGCCGTGATCCTTCGCGGTTCACAGTTACCACCAGTTTTTGACACAGTTGCCTGTGAACGCTTGACTG
>SLIC01000034.1 GCA_007135845.1 Candidatus Brevefilum sp. | reverse complement strand
GGGATCCCACCAGTTGGGTCTCGTAGTTCACCCGGTAGGCAATTTCAGCCTGGATGTCATCAGCCAACACGGAAAGCACTGTGCCGCTGACTGTCTGCAGGGTCAGTTGATTGGCAATGTTTTGATAGCTATCCGTAAACCTCTCCAGTGAAATCGCATCTCTGCTCAGGCTTGATAAGCGGTCATACATGGCAGCATAATCCTCTGCTGCCCAGTCCTGGAGGTAGGCCTCAAAGCTGGTTTGGGCTGCTGCCGCTTGGGCGATGTCACCCTGCCTAACACTGCGTGTTGGCCGGGGTGAGTCCAGGTTCACCGGCAGGCAGCCAGCCAATAAGATCATCAACATCATCCCCAGTTGGGCTTGCTTGCGCAGCCAGCAGGATTTGGCCATCATCCAGAGTTCCTAACCTTCCCCCAGGATCGTTTGGTACACGGGGCAATCGTAGTTTAAATGTGCCTGGCAGCGCTCCGGCAGCCCGGCAGGGACCACGATGTCCAATGTCCGCAGTCCAACCAACAAATGGCACAGCGGTAAGCCCATTACCGAGGCAAAACAACCCTCTAAATCCACCACCGGTTTGAAACCCGGGTGCTGAATACCGTATGCACCAGCTTTATCCAATGGGTCGCCTGTGGCAAGATAAGCCTCAATCTCAGCGTTGCTGTACGCCCGCATGGGTACCTCTGTATGACAGACAGCATCATAAGACCGCCCTGAAGGGGTATCCATCAGGGCAATGCCAGTGTAGACATGGTGACGCCGACCGCGCAGCTGCTGCAACATCCGCCGGGCATCCGCTGGGTCAGCAGGCTTTTCCAGCACCTCTTTGCCATCCACCACCGTCGTATCTGCCGCAACCACCAGCCCATCCTGTGTTCCGGCAGTGGCAGCAGACTTTTGTCGAGCCAGGCGCAGCACATAATCCACTGGAGGCTCACCGGATTTCCGTATTTCAGTGATATCCGCAGGAAACACGACATACGACAGCCGGGTTAAGCCCAAAAGCTCACTTCTACGGGGAGAATTCGATGCCAGAATCAAGGGTCTCATAAGGAGAATTTTAACACATCCTTGATTGTGGCTCTATCGCGATCAAACCACAGATAAAAATTACTGATTCCAAGGACTTGATTAAAAAACACTAATAAATACAAAGTTGATAAGCGAATGGGAGCATTCTTTCAGAATGCAAGTTTAAACCAGCCTTAAGTGTGAACCACCTTTGCAATCTGTGCAATATGATCCGGGCTGGTACCGCAACATCCGCCCACCACCTGGGCGCCGGCTCTGATCCAATCCGGGACCAGGGCACCCATTTGCTCGGGTGTCATAAAATAGGTTGCCTGCCCTTCGGCATCAACCTCAGGTAAGCCAGCATTGGGTTTGAACCACAGCGGTTTTTCGGTCGCTAAACGCAATTGAATCAGGGCAACCATGTTGTCGTCCAGGCTGCGCCCGCAATTGATCCCCAGCACATCCACATCCATTGCACCAATCACTTCTGCCATCTCTTGCGGCCTGACTCCCATCATCGTGAATGCGCCGCGGTCGTAGCTGAAGGAAGACACCAGCGGGATATTCGGGCTTATCGCTCGCACTCCCCGTACAGCTGCGCTTGCTTCGTTTAGGTCAAACTGGGTTTCGATCACAATCAGGTCCACACCCTCTTCGCATAACAAAGCAGCCTGCTCACGGTAATCAGCCTCAGCCTCTTCAACACTGACAAGACCTAAAGGTGCCAGCATATGCCCCAATGGGCCGATTGAACCTGCCACTAAGATGTCTCGGTCTTCCACAGCGCTGCGGGTAATGGCCACTGCCTGGCGGTTGATCGCCTCAAATTGATCTGCTAAGTTGGATGCCTCTAATCGTCGCCGGGTTGCACCAAAGGTGCATGTCAGCAGGATATCTGCCCCGGCCTGGATGAAGTCCCGGTTAAGGTCCTGGATTGCCTCCGGGTTATCCAATACCCAAACTTCTGCAGAGGCGCCGACCGGCAAACCAACCTGTTGTAAATTGGTACCTGTTGCCCCATCTGCAACCAGCACTTTGTTGGCTTGCAGCTGTTCGAGAAAATCCTTTTTCGCCATTTCTTACTCCTATGTTTGATTATCTACGCCATTTTGGGACTGCTGAACCATCAGAACCCTTAATCTCTCAGGATCAAACCTCCTCACGGCGGATCTGAAAACTGTCAAAATCTCGTGCAACATGCACGTTCGGGAAAATGACCTGGGCTTCCTTGAGAATATCACGTTCACGATACCGGCGTGAAAGATGTGTTAAATATAGTTGACCGACGTCTGCCTGCAAGGCCAATTCAGCCGCCCGGGCAGCCGTCAGATGATCAAATTGTTCTGCCAATGCTGCTTCACTTTGAGTATAGGTCGCCTCAATGACAAGAGCGTCAACACCTTCTACATGCGGGCGTACTTTATCGGCGTTTCCCGTATCACCAACAACAGCCAGGCTGGTTCCCTTACGCTCATCACCTAATACCTCGTCCGGGTTGATTTTTCGCCCATCCGGTAAGGTGACACTTTTTCCGTTCACCAGGTCCCGACGCCAGGGACCTGGCGGGATATTGAGGGCTTCAGCAGCTTCAGGCAGGAACGGACGCCGGCTGCGTTCTTCAAAGCGGTAACCAAGGGAATGGGATCCGCGATGCGTGACGGGAAAAGCCGTGATCGAGAATCGTTCTGATTCCCAAAAAATACCAGGTTTAATCTCGTGCAGAATAACGGGTGGTGTTCCCTGGTAACCGCGCAAGACCACCCCAAAGATCAGGTCATGCACCCGATCAAGGGTGTGCCGTGTACCATAGATATCAATGGTTTCAATTACATCCCAGCGTAAAAAGGTTGATACCAAACCACCCAGCCCAAGAATGTGATCCAGGTGACCATGGGTCAGTAATACCTGGTTCAGGCGCTTAAAGCCAATCC
>SLIC01000071.1 GCA_007135845.1 Candidatus Brevefilum sp. | reverse complement strand
TTTTTAATTTGCCAGAGGCTCAAACCTGGTGCATGTTCTTCCAAAAAGCCGAGTTAGCAGCCCAACGTGGGGAATGGAGACAAGTTGCAGAACTCGGTGAGCGTGCTTACGCCATTAATAACCTCCCAGAAGATATTACTGAAAACTTTGTATTTATTGAAGGATACCTGCGAGCCAATAATCTCACTCGAGCCTTCGAACTCAGTGAATCTGTCAATGAATTTTCTCGAAACATCTATATTGGGCGAATTTGCAACCTCTGGAGAGCAGTTGAGAGAGACCTTCCAGTTGATTATGATCAGATGGCAGATTACCAGGACATGATGGGCCAATTCTGTTTTTCAGACTAACGCCTCAGTTCGTAAATTCAATCCGAACCAAATTACAAGTCAATCACAACAAGATCAATCAGCAAAAATGATACCAGTTCTTTATGTATCTAAGCTGACTGACTTGAAAGGTTAGTCAGCATGATGATTTCCCACTCAACTTCTTTAAATAGATTCAAATTAGCAATCCACAAACTCAGGAACCAGTGTTTCTTTGCATGAGTTTCATTTGTTGGGAACTTTTACATCAAAATGGCAATTAATGAGTTCAAGTCTTACACTTGTTAATTATTGATTTTTCTCCATACTTTATACTCAACTTGGTAAACCGGATTATTAAGACTATAATTATCTTAGATTTTGAACACACAGATAGATGAAGGAAACCTTAATGATTAAGAAAGATCAAGGGTCAAATCAGAACAAAATATTGATATCGCTCCTGATTAGTGCTTTAATCCTCTCCACCCTTGCGGTTTACATTCTTAGCAGCAACCGCTTCCCTGCTTTTGCTCAAGACAACCTCGAGTTACCAAGCATCAGCCTGACCCAGGTAGCCTCAGATTTAGCGAGGCCGGTGCACATCACCCATGCCGGCGACGGCAGTGGACGCTTGTTCGTTGTCGAGCAGCACGGCAGAATACTCGTTTTGGATGATGATTTGGTTAGTACAACTTTTCTAGATATCCATGACCGGGTCGCATCTCCGGCGGTGGGTGGCGGCAATGAACAGGGCTTACTCAGCGTGGCTTTCCCACCCGGGTTTGCTGAGAAGGGTCATTTTTATGTTTACTACACCATGCTCGACGGGGATAATATCGTCTCCCGCTTTTTCCTAACAGAAGACACTGACCTGGCAGACCCCAATTCGGAAGAGCAGATCCTGGTTCTGCCCCATCCGCAATTTACCAATCACAATGGGGGTCAATTGGCTTTTGGACCTGATGGCTATTTATATATCGCCACCGGAGACGGCGGTGGGGGCGGTGACCCGCTTGACAACGCCCAGGACCCTTCCTCTTTAAACGGCAAGCTGCTTCGCATCGATGTTGAAAAGGTATTTACAACCAAAGATCCCCTGGGGTGGTTCGATCCCTTCAACGACAGAGCCAGTTGTAAACTGCGTAAACATTCTGAAAGCGAAGCTTATGTCGTACCTGCCGATAACCCCTTTATTGATGACCCAGACTTCCGCCCAGAGATTTGGGCACTTGGGCTGCGCAACCCCTGGCGCTTTTCTTTTGACCGCGAAACCGGTGATGTGTACATCGCGGATGTGGGTCAGAACCGCTGGGAAGAGATCAATTTCCAACCGGCAAACAGCCCCGGCGGCGAAAATTACGGCTGGAACATCATGGAGGGAGAAGAATGCTACGGGGCATCCTCGTGCGATACAGAGGGCTTAACCATGCCTGTCCATGTTTACCCCATTTTTGGGTCAACCGACTGCTCCATCACCGGCGGTTTTGTCTATCGCGGTGAGGCATATCCCGAACTGGAGGGTCTCTACATCTTTGGTGATTTTTGCAGCGGCAGGATCTGGGGCATGCGGCAGGATGCCGGTGAATGGCAAACCGGATTATTAACACACACAAACTTCCGGATTAGCTCCTTTGGTGAAGATGAGCTTGGCGATATCTATGTAGCAGACCTGACCGCGGGTGGGATTTACAGAATAGACCATCCCTGACCAACTTGCTCCTTCGCATCCATGATCAATGGTTGACCTCATTTCCTATGGCGATCGTTAATTAATATCAACCAGTCGATGATGTTACAATTGAAACAATCGAATTCAGAGACGACGCCTTCATCCATCAAGGAGGTCAACTTTGTCCACGAAAAAGCAACCATTCGTCGTCCAGACCTACCTGGATTTGCTCGATAAACAACGCGAGGAAACATTCCAGGTTCTGGAAGGAATCACCCCTCAGCAGCTCTGGCAGCGACCTGCACCTAAAGAATGGTGTATTGGTGAAATTCTTGATCATAACCTGCGCTTGTTTCGCAGTGTTTTCCCCTTTGTGAGATTGGCCTGGCATTTCTTCCGTTGGACGGGCAAACTACTCTACAACAGAACGTACAAGACACATATCGAAGACCCTTATCGCAAAAAGCACTTCCCAATGTGGGCAGGCTTTTTGTGGTCACCAAAATACACACCAGATAATCCCGTCCCACTGGACAGGTTACACAGCGAAATGCGCGCGGAACACGCCCAGGTGCGCCAGTTCTATACAGGAAAAGATGAAGCCATGTTGGGGAATGTGTTTGTCTTTGACCCCCTGTTCGGTTTCCTGAACCTGATCGTTACCCTGCAGATCGGGGTTTACCATGACCAGCTCCATTTTGATGATGTGATCGCCCTTGTGAAGGATTTAAAATCATCCACCTTACAGAATGGATCTCAGCCCCATTGAAAATAATGAGTTATCTGATGTTTTGATGAATTTGTAATGGATTAACCCCAAGTGGTTCTAGGTCTGATCATTTACAGCGCTTCAAACAGCAGCACAAGGTAATACCCAATCAGTGCTGCCCAAATCCAGGTATCGATGCGGTCCAAAATGCCGCCATGACCAGGGATCAGGTTGCCGGTATCCTTAACCCCTGCGGTGCGCTT
>SLIC01000009.1 GCA_007135845.1 Candidatus Brevefilum sp. | reverse complement strand
ATCAGCTATCAGCTTTCGCCCACCACCTATCCCGTGAGCATTGTCCAGGGAACAGCCAGAATTTTACTGCCCAATCGTTTTACATCCTGACCACAAGTAATTACCAACCCAGCGACAGCATTTTGATAATGGTCCATAAATAGCCGGATATGCCTGGCATCGTCAAAGCCTGGTTTGCTGGTCAGCTTAACTTCAATCGGCAGGATAAATCGTCCATGCTGCAAGACAAAATCGACTTCCTGCCCGGTTCTCATTCTCCAATAGAATAAGCGCGCCCTGGGTGTCATTAGCTGAGAAATAACATGTAAATGGTGAAAAATGAAAGTCTCAAATAGGTGTCCATATTCACGAGACTCCAGCAGTTCCTTCTCCTCAAAATAACCTGAGAGATATGAAACCAGGCCCGGATCACTCCAAAAAGCCTTGGGGGATTTAACCAACCTGAGATTGCGGTTTGATGTATATGCGGGCATACGCCTGAACAAATAGGATGTTTCCAATAAATTGATATAGCGATGCGCCGTGGGTTGTGATAAATCCCCATCCCTGGCAAGATCAGATTGGTTTAGAATTTGCCCCGAACGTAACGCCAGCAGCATCATCAAGCGACGAAAATCCAGCAACGAATCAATTTGAGACAATTGCCGCAGGTCGCGTTCAAGATAGGTGGTCACATAACCTTCCCACCAGCGCGTCCAGGAAAGCGGCGTATCCAAGCGAAGCAAGGAGGGCATTAATCCCCTCAACAAAAGCGGCGGTAGATTGGGAAGTGGTTCCTCTACCATCCCCTCCTCGGGCCAGGTATCAGTCATCAGGTTGATGATCAAGCCAGACGGCGGTTTTTGATTAATCTCACCCAAAGTCATCGGATTCAACTCAAAGTAAACCGCTCGACCTGCCAGGCTCTCACTGACCTGTTTCATCAAAAGTAAATTTGCCGATCCTGACAAAACAAATTTATACCGGGAGGGGTTTCTATCAACAGCCTGTTTCACAGCCAAGAGCAGGTTAGGCGCTCTTTGAACCTCATCAATAACGATACGATTTACCCCAGAAAAAAGCGACCCCGGATCCTGCTCAGCCTGTTGCAGGGTGTCAAAATCATCCAGGGTTAAAAAGCGGAAATCACAAAAAGGTTCTTCCTGTAAAAGCAGGGTGCTCTTGCCAACCTGCCTTGCACCGGTCAAAACCAGGATTGGCGCATCATCAAGCGCACCTTGTAAAAGAGGCGTCAACCACCTTTTGTAATATAATTCTGGTGCTGAATAAATGTTATCCATAGCATGAATAATATTTCATGATACGAAATATGTCAATAGATTACTTAGTGAATGGTTGCGTTGGTAATAGGGAATAGGTGATTGGGTATTAGGCGATTGGGTATTAGGAATCAGGTGAAGGGTGTTTCTCCAGCTATCAGCTATCAGCTACCAGCTACCGACTAACAGCTATCATCTATCAGCTATCAGCTATCAGCTATCAGCTTTCGCCTTTCAGCTACCAGCTACCGACTACCAACTACCGACTACCAACTACCAGCTTTCACCTTTCAGCTTTGAGCTTTCAGCTACCACCTACCGACGATCAGCTACAACCTCCACCCTTGGTGGTGCGAATAATGGCACTGCAGGCAGCAGTTCAACAAAAGCTGCTTCTGCCTGGGCTAATAATGCCCCATATTCATTCGGCAAAGCCAAGCTCGCCGCGGTACATGCCTGGTCATAGCCCGCATCGGAAAAACCGGCGATATTCGTCCCAATCCACCCATTGTCGGATACCGGTATGGCCCAATCGACATACAACCCGCAATCCGGACCGGGCAAGGGCTGCCAGGCAATCAACGCCAGGTCAAAATTGCGGCCAAACAGGGGGCCCTCCGGCCCGGGTGCAAATAGTTCCGCATTTGACAACGTCTGCACGTTGACCCCCAAACCGCAGCGCTCCAAAGATTGCTGGATGATCATGGCTAGATCCTGGTGAAAGGCAGAGGGTCCCACCAGCAGCTCTACCGAAAACCGCGTATCAGTGAAAACGGACATCACACCCTGGGCAACGCGTGGTGTGGCAGGGTCACCATCATGGTCTTGCCAGCCGGCTTCTTCCAACAAAGCCTTCCCGATTTCTGGATCACGGGCAATACCTGCCCCAGCATCCAACAGGGATTCATCGGGAGACAAGAAACTCGGCCAGGCCATGGCCCACCCCTCAACGAACAGGTCCTCCATTGCCTGCCAATCCAGACACGCTGCAATCCCCTGGCGGGTTCGCACATCACCAAAGAAATCCGGCCGGGTGGCAAAAAGCGAGTTGGTCAGGGCATCATACTCTGCCGGCTGGATTCCAAAGACCAACTGCGTCCACGAGCTGCCGGGTCTACCTTGCAGTCCGTAATTCTCTGCAGCTTCGATCTCCGCAAGGATACCAGGTGCACTGATCAACCTGAAGCTTTCATCTAATACATCACATGTCCCGGCTTGGAGCGCGTCCCAACCATCCTCGGCATCCCTGTCTATCAAGCGTAACACCACCTGGTCAACATCAGGAGACCCCAGCAGCACATCTGTATCGTACGGATTTCTCACCAGGCGCATCTCGTTTGCACCCCTTTCCGCCAGGGCAAAGGACCCATAACTGGGCGGTGATGAAGTCCACAGCGCTGCGACAGCCACCTGGTCAAAACCCGCATCGGGGGTAAATTCATGGGCAGGCAGGGGTACCCAGAAGAAACGCGCCAGGTCAGCACTGGCAAAGCCAGGGTATCCCACCCAGGTGAGGGTCTGATCGTCCAAGGCGCTGTAACCCTGGGTGCGCTCTTCCGCCCAGCCGTAAGCTGGGGCATCCAGTGCACTAGCCAGCCTGAAGCTGAAAACCGAGTCACCGGCTGTCACCGGCGTGCCGTCAGACCAGGTTAGGTCATTCCGCAGCTTAAAATCGATCACCATCTGGTCCATTTCCAAAGGTGT
>SLIC01000055.1 GCA_007135845.1 Candidatus Brevefilum sp. | reverse complement strand
TTCGTAAATCACCAACAATACCGAAAATAAGAATCAACAACTTATTAGTACAACAGGAGATAAATATGTGGTTTTTAAGAATTAATATGACCGATCGTACGCACGAGCTTACAGAAGTTCCTGAAAAGTATCAAAAGCTGGCCGGACGATCCCTCACTTCGAACTTCATTGTCGATGAAGTTCCACCCCAAGCACATCCTCTCGGACCCAATAATAAACTTGTCTTTTCGACGGGGTATGTGACAGGCACCTCTGCACCGACTTCTTCGCGTGTCTCTGTCGGTGGAAAATCACCGCTTACCGGCGGTATTAAGGAGTCGAACGCTGGTTCACCATGGGCATGGAAGCTGGCCCGCATGCGCATTAAGGCATTGATTGTGGAGGGGCAACCAGAGGATATCAAAGACTTCTGGGGTATCGTCATTGGCCTGGATGAAGAAACCAAAGAACCGACGGTGGAATGGTTTGATGCCAATGAGTTCACGGGCCAGGATGCGTATGACGTCTATCCCAAGGTTTATGAAAAGTTTGAAGGACGCAGGGTGTCTGTGTGTGGGATTGGCCTGGCCAGTGAGCATGCTTACGGCAATGCTGGTGTGATCTTTGAGGATATGTCCCAGCGTCCCAGCCGGTATGCTGGTCGTGGTGGGCTGGGTTCCGTCATGGGCAGCAAAGGACTCAAGTTCATCTTGTTGGATGACGCGGGAGCACCAGGTGTTGAAATTGCAGATAAAGACCTGTTTGATGAGGGCCGTAGAAAGATGGTTGCGGCGTTGAACGAGCATGCCATCACCAAACCAAAAGGCGGACTAAACTCATATGGGACGGCGGTGCTGATCAATATTTTAAATGAGGCAGGCGGTCTGCCCACCCGCAATTTTGCCAGCGGTCGCTTTGAGCATGCAGCCAAGACGGCGGGAGAAGCCATTTTTGAAGGTGTTAAAGAGCGCAAGGGTGAGGAAACTTATAACCACGCGTGCAGCCCCGGCTGTATCATCCGCTGCTCGAACACCTGGTATCGCAAGGATGGCACTGAGCATGTGTCCTGTGTTGAGTACGAATCCGATTGGGCTTTTGGTGCCAACCTTGAGATTGACGATCTGGATACGATCGCTGAATTGATCAAGTTGTGCAATGGTTACGGGTTGGATACGATTGAAACCGGTGTGACCCTGGGAGTTGCCATGGAAGCGGGATTGCTGCCTTTTGGGGATGGCGAGGCTGCGATTGAGATGGTACACAAGATGGGCAAGGGCGAACCAGTTGGACGCATTTTAGGTAGCGGCACCGGTACAGCCGGTAAAGTGCTGGGCGTGACCCGCACACCAGCCGTTAAAGGTCAGGGCATGCCGGCCTATGAGCCCCGTGCCGTCAAAGGGATCGGGATCACCTATGCTACATCCACAATGGGTGCTGATCATACCTCCGGGTACACGATTTGCCCAGAAATTCTGGCAGTAAGCGACGACTTGGATCCGCTTTCACCCGAAGGCAAAGCCGCCCTCAGCCGGGCTTTCCAGGCCACCACAGCATTTATTGACTCCAGCGGGCACTGCCTGTTTATCGCTTTTGCCATCCTGGATATCGAAAGTGGTTACCAGGGGATGATCGATGAAGTCAACGGTGTATTAGGAACAAGCTGGACGGCGGATGATATCCTCGATATGGGCACCGAGGTGCTGCGATTAGAACGCAAATTCAATGAGGCAGCCGGTATCAGTAAGGAAATGGATCGTATTCCCGAGTTCATGCATACGGAAAAATTGCCTCCGCATAACGTTGTTTTTGAAATCGATGATGAAACCTTAGACAGTGTATATGGTGAGCTATAGTATTCCTGGCTGAAAGATTACTGTGAATACCCACGGGGCTGTCTTATCCCAGGGGAGGGCAGCCCCGCTTCATTTTTGTAGGTTATTAG
Organism: Candidatus Brevefilum sp.; assembly: GCA_007135845.1. The sequence goes on along the minus strand of SLIC01000055.1, from coordinate 1,043 downwards.
CGGTAAATATCATCAAGTTGTGATTCGTCGGATGAATTGCCGACGATCCGTTACAAGAACAGATTGAGGTATGATGGAAGTCAAAGTAAAACTATTTGCCACATTAGGACAGTATGCTCCAAATGGAGAAAGCGCCAAGCCATTTGTTGTGGAAGTCGATGAAGGAACCCAATTGAATACCTTGTTTGATATACTGGATATTCCAGAAGAGAGTGTCCGTGTGAAATTTGTTAACGGTCGTGCCCGCAAAGAGGATTATGAATTGCAGCCTGACGATGAGGTCGGCTTTTTCCCACCTATTGGTGGTGGATAGTAGGTGTATCGGTCTTGAATATCATTAAGAAACCTGTGACGGCATTGGATGAAGGGATGTTTGGAATGATCACAATTGACACATGGCTTTATGGTGAATTAGCCAGATTTGCGGGTGAGGATGCCCAGCCAGGCTTTGCCCGCCGAAAGGTTGAACTGCCAGAGGGTGCAACCATACAACAGCTGCTGGATGAATTAGATATGCCAACAGAGGCACGGGGCATCACGTTTATTAACGGGAATCTTTCTGCCATGCCAGGCAAGCAAACAGACCTTCGCTATGTACTGAAAGATGCGGATCGGGTGGCTTTCTTCCATCTGCGTGCTATGTGGCCTTATCAGTACCGTCAGGGTGCGGCCATTGTGGACGAATTAGACGATGATATTAAAAAAGACGGGGGACTTCACCACAGTTACGAGCGATAGGCCTATTCCTTTTTCAGAAAAACGAACAACTCGTAGACCAACAATGCCGGCCAGACCAGCCCTTTGAAAAAGGCTTTGAATTTTTCTTCTGTTGTGGTGGCTTGTTTGAAGAAATAGACCCACGCGCCGATCATGCCGATGCCGTAGACCGCATCTGATTGGTTGGTTTGGATATTGACCTGTGGTTTTTCTTTGTCTTGCTTGGTTGGGTTTGTTTCTGCAGTCATTCTTCCTCCTTAGATTATTAGGTCGAATCAAGTTATTTTAATATTACCACCATAGCGGGTGAGATCATTTGAAACACC
>SLIC01000131.1 GCA_007135845.1 Candidatus Brevefilum sp. | reverse complement strand
TTTTATTGACAAGCTCACCGGGCAGGCTGACGGACAACATCTGCAAATCATCCTTGCTGGGGGGCTTCTGCAAATAATGGCTCAGCATTTCGTGCCAGCGATGGAGCATCACGTCATCAATACCAAAGGTGCGTTCTTCGGGCAGCACCGTCCCAAAATATCCTGCGACCTGATCCCATCCGCTAAAGGAAGGATACAGGTATTGATCCTGGAGAACCTTAAGCGCATGCAGCATGGCACGATTATGGGGTACTACTGAAAAGAGGGTATCGGAAAATGCCTGAACATAGCCATTCCAGACGCCGTCCACCATCGAATGAAAAGCCAACCCGGCCTGGAAGGCTGGTTGTGCCTGGATCGCCGACAGGCTCAGGTTTTTGAGATGCGTCTGCCCGCGATCAATCCTGGCCGGGTAACGGATATCAGGAAAACAAGTGCCGATCATGAAGGCTTGTTTATCCAAATGACTGAAAAACGGGTCAAAGACTTTCTCTGCAATCAGGATATGGGTGACTGGCCAGGGCATGGGATTGATTTTACCCGCGTGCCTGGCTGTGTGGAAATTGCAAAATTATTAAAACGAACCTTATCTCCAGACCCCACAACCATTCGCAGATAAACGCTGCGCCGTTGGTAGTCCATGCCACTATTACCGAACATTAACATGCCGAACTTTCCCCAAAATTAGCAACTTTAGGTATGATTGATCGATGTTAAATATCATGTCAGATCAGCCGCGCATAAAACATTTCTTGTCTAATCCCTACGTCACATTAAGTTTGGGCATTCTGTTTTTATCCTTCTCCCCGTTGTTTACGCATTGGGCGGATGCCCCGGGGATTGTGACCAGCTTCTATCGCATGCTGATTTCTGTGATTGTTCTGATGCCCTTTGTAACAAAAATTTTCCCCCACCTCAACAGGCGGGTTTCCCCAGCAGCGTCCCAGGGAACATTCGCGCTGACCTGGCATCAAATATTGATCCCCGTGTTGGCTGGTGCGTTCTCGGGCATTGATCATGCGCTTTGGGGTACAGCTCTCAAGGAAACCAGTGTTGCCAATGCGACCTTGTTGAATTACATCTCGCCGCTGTGGGTGTCTCTGATCGCAATTTTTATCCTGAAAGAGAAGTACCGAACGATCTATTGGGTAGGACTGGTGCTGGTGCTTTCAGGTTCGGTATCTGTGTTGAATATTCTCAACACAAACATCACTTTTAATTTCAGGGGTGAAGGCTTTGCCATCATTTCCAGCTTCTTTTATGCGGGATATTTTATTTTTACACAAAAGGGCAGGACATTTTTTACAACGCTGCAACAGCTGTTCATCTCGCTGCTTTCTTGCTGTCTTACCCTTGGCATGATCATCATCTTTTTGCGTCTGCCCGTTGTGGGATATTCCCAAACAACCTACCTGATCTTTTTGTTATCCGCGATATTATCACAGCTTATGGGCTATTTCAGCCTGACCCATTCTCTCGGGAAAATTCCAGCGTCAATTGTCAGCCCAAGCTTATCCCTGCAGCCTGTCATCACGGCGCTGTTGGCAATTCCATTTGCCAACCAAAACCTGGTGGGGTATCAAATCATTGGCGGTGTGTTGGTGCTGGTGGGCATCTTTATCATCAATAAATCAGAAATCAAAGCATAATTCTCTTTATGCTTTATTGAAGAACAACACAAATAGGACTATGATTAACCCGGGTTTGATTAACGTATTTCGAATGGCTTTTGGAACTAAAGTGTGATTTTCTACAGTCATTATCAGGCAAGCAAGGATAGAAAGAACTTTTAAGCATGCAAACACTCGTAGATGCAGCCAGGACACTGCTGGGATTTGATCTGACAAAAGAAAAAATCGCCGCACTAAGCATGTATGAAAAAGAGCTGCTGGATTGGAATGAACAGGTCAACCTGACTGCTATCCGAGATTCCGAAGGGGTACGGGTTAAACATTTTCTCGATTCACTCACCATTCTTAAAGCCTGGGAACGGACCCGACCGCCGGAGCGGTTGATTGATGTCGGTACCGGTGCTGGCTTTCCGGGATTGGTCTTAAAACTGGTATGGCCTTCAAGCCATGTCACCCTGGTTGAATCTGTGCATAAAAAAGCTGAGTTTTGCAGCCACATCGTTCACCGCCTTGGTTTAGACCAAGTGACTGTCCTTTCAGAACGGGCAGAGGTGGTCGGACAGGATCCAGCACACCGCCATACCTACGACTTGGCGGTTGCCCGGGCTGTGGCCAGAATGCCGATCCTGATGGAATACCTGCTGCCCCTGGTACACCGCAATGGTAAGGTGATGGCCATGAAAGGGGAGACGGCGCCTGCTGAAACCCAAACGGCTAAACAGGCCATCCACCTATTGGGCGGAAAATTGCATAAATTGGTTCACGTTGAATTACCAGGTGTGGTTGAAGAACGCTTCATCGTTGTGGTTGACAAAGTTGCCCGTACACCAGAAGAATTCCCCAGGCATACCGGTATCCCGTCAAAAAAACCCATCCTGTGACAAGCCAAGCCAGCACGAAAAGAATATAGTAGACTTAAAGTCTAATGGACGACCAATTTAAAATAAATCAAGACAAACAAAATGAAATCGAGCGCTGCCTGAAGCTGATCCAATCTCGAAATCCACGCGACCGGTCATATGCAGCCAAACGCCTGGGAGAACTCAAAGCCAGGCCCGATATCCTGCTCTCATTATTAGAAGACCCCAACGGTTTTGTCCGTTCTGCTTCTGCAGAAGCCCTGGGACGTTCCGTGGAATTACCCGCGCCAGAGGTGGTTGAACAATTACTGGCGGCCATTGATGATGCCAATAACTACGTGTGTGCCGCGGCGGTCAACTCCCTGGGACTGTTAGGGGCAACGCAAGCTATCAAACAAGTTGAAGCCTGCCTGGAAGACGATCATCCCATTGTGGTGCAGGCCGCCATCCTGGCGCTGGCGCGCCTGGATCCTGAGCGCATCAAAG
>SLIC01000059.1 GCA_007135845.1 Candidatus Brevefilum sp. | reverse complement strand
GGCGAGGAAGGCCCCTTGTGAGTCCTGGATGGCGACCGTCTCACCGGGTTGGGGATCCCCCACAACAGATTGCACGGCGCCAGAAAAGATCCAGGGATGCCGACGCAGCAGGGCTTTTTCACGCCCTTTTCTGAGGATCAGGCGCTTCATGATGAACGGTCCGTGATCAACTGGTGCAGGTCATCCTCTGAAAGAGTCGGAACACCACGCTTTTTAGCCTGGTCTAGTTTCGAACCGGGTTCTTCCCCCAGCAGGAGGTAATCGGTATTACCGCTGACGCTGCCGGTGACCTTGCCGCCATTGGATTCAACCAGTTTCTTGGCCTCCGAACGTGAGAGGGAGGGCAGGGTGCCGGTGATGACAAAGGTCAGCCCCGCCAGCGGCTGAGAGCCGGATTCTGACTGTCTTTCGGCTTTTGGCCAAACGCCGCTGGCCTTCAACTTGTCCAGTACAGCCTGGTTCTCTTCATTATTAAACCATTCGACAATCGACTCGGCGATGTTGGGACCAAAACCTTCAATCGATTCAAGCGCCTCCTGGGAGGCCTGGCTGAGCGTGTCCAGGTCTGGGAAATGGTCGGTGAGCATTTGGGCGGCCACCTCGCCAACACCGTGGATACCCAGACCAGCAATCAAGCGTGCCATGGGCTGTGTTTTAGAAGTTTCAATGGCATTGAGCAGGTTCTCGGCTTTCTTCTCACCAAAGCCTTCTAGCGTCAACAAGTCAGGTTTTTCAAGTCGGTATAAATCAGCAATATCTGCGATCAAGCCTTCCTCGACAAGCTGATGAACCGTGTTGATCCCCAGCCCAACGATGTCCATGGCCCCACGTGAGACAAAATGTTCCAGGTTGCGCACCAACTGTGCCGGGCAGGCACTGTTGGTGCAGAAGTAGGCCACTTCCCCCTCGGGGTTGATGATGGGTTCACCGCAGGAGGGACAGTTTTCAGGTGGGGTGTAGGGTTGTTCAGCATCAGACCGTGCGTCCAGGATAGGGCCGATCACATAGGGGATCACCTCACCGGCACGTTTGACCAGTACTCGGTCACCGATGCGGATGTCCTTTTCCTGGATGAAGTCGAAGTTGTGCAGGGTGGCTTGCCTGACGATCACGCCACCGATCTCGACCGGTTCCAGCATCGCATAGGGCGTGATCACGCCGGTACGCCCGACATTGATGCCGATATCGTTCAGCGTCGTGGTGACCTCAAGCGCAGGGAATTTATAAGCGATTGCGCCTCGCGGGTCTTTGCCAACCACGCCCAAATCTGCAGCCAGTTCCAGGTCGTTGATCTTAATCACCATCCCATCCACCTCAAAGGGGAATGCGTCCGGATTGGTCTCCAGGCATACTTGAACGGCTTCTTCAAGTGTCCTGGTGTATTTTGAATCAGTGGAGACCGGGAAGCCTAATTCCCGCAGATATTCGAGGATTTCCCACTGAGTAGCAGGAACTTCCCCGTCTTCGTGATGGACGATGGCATAAACCAGCAGGGTCAGGGGGCGTTGGGCCGTGATTCTGGAATCCAGTTGGCGTAAAGAGCCGGCGGCCGTATTGCGGGGATTGAGGTAGGTTTTGGCCCCTGCTTCTGCCAGGCGCTGGTTGAGGGTATCGAAATCTGCCTTGGTGATCAGCGCTTCACCACGTACTACCAGCACTTCAGGGACCGGGGAACCGTCGGGTGAAATGGGGATGTGCAAGGGCAGGGCCTTGATTGTGCGTAAATTCTCGGTGATGTCCTCACCAACCTCGCCATTACCCCGGGTGGCGCCCTGGACAAAGGTGCCCTGGTGGTAGTGAAGTACAACAGTCAGCCCGTCCAATTTAGGCTCAACGGTGAAATCAGCAGATTGGGCGCGATCGTCCAAGCGGGTGATGCGGGCATGCCAGTCGCGCAGATCGCCTGCGTCAAAGGCGTTACCCAGGCTGAGGATCGGTGCCGGGTGAGACACTTTTGTGAATTGGGCCAGGGGTTCCGCCCCAGCGCGCTGGGTGGGCGAATCAGGCGTGATCCAATCCGGGTGTTTTGCTTCAATCTCATTGAGCCGCTTAAGCTTTTGGTCGTACTCATAATCGCTGATAACGGGATCGTTGAGCACATGATAGCGGTAGTTGTGATAGTGGATCTCGTCTTTTAGTGATTGGTATTCGGCTTTGAGGTCATTGTCCGACATGGGTTCTCCCTGTGGGTGAAAGGACAGATAGTTAAATTTTACACGATGCTGTCTTATTCTGATAAGGGATCTTTAAATGAAAATATTCCCGGTGAGATTCGAACTCACATTTACGGCTCCGGAGGCCGTCGCCTTGTCCATTAGGCCACGGGAACATTTCAGTGGGGAATTTGTGTTCCCACAATGAACAATTATACCCAATTCTGCTGTTGCTGAAAGTTTAAAAATCTTGGTGAATGGTGAATGGTGAATGGTGAATAGTAATGAATTTCGGTTCACTTTGCTGTGATTCTGGTTTATCGTATTCGACAGCTTATGGCTGTAAGTTGAAAAAGATACCCAGTTTCTCTATATCGAAACTGGATAAATAGATTTTACCTAACACTTTTTTTATTGAAGATTATTTATTCGGATCAAAGACGATCACATCATAGGTGAAATTGCGGGGTTGCCCACCGATGATCACGTTATTGATGTTAATAGTATAGCGGGTGTCTTGACTGGGGCGAGTCCAATTCTGACTGCAGCTCATGCCCTGAATTTGCCAGACGATTGTGTTCTCACCAAATCCGTTAAAAACCGGTGCCTGGCTGATCTCCACGGAATTTCCTGCCTGTTGCATACTAACAGAGGCTGAGTTAAAGTCTGCTCCCGGATAAGAGAACGACCAACGAGCGAAGACAACTGGGTAGGGGACATATCCTGGCGGCGGCCAGGCCACAAAATCGTCACGGGTTTGGGGTCTTGGGTCCCATGTATGATCATCAAAAATCCGTAATGCATTACTGGGCCAGTAACCTGCTGTGGGCGGGATATCCCCAGTACCCATGGTCTGTGTTTGTGGATACAATATCCACCGACGGTGACCAACAAAATAATTTCCATCTCCCGGGTCTTTCATATAACCTGTAATAGCATCCCACCCATAGACACCTAAGAACAGATTAGAACTGCTGGCGCCTTCGTGTGCAAGGGTGGTATAGCAAGTCCATGTGCTGGGGGGATCATGGCTGCTGGCACCATTGACACTCATCAAAAAAGCAGCAGCCTGTGCTCTTAAGTTGGATTCATGGGAAAAAGTGATTTCGGCAGGTACACCAGCCATGGCGCGGAAATAATTGATGCGTTGTAGAATAGCTTTTTGAAAAACTGAGCTTGTTGTTCCAGGATCACAACTTGCATGCGATCCGCTCCAGTTAATTGGAGGTGGATTCTCAATAATATAGTTGCTTTGGTAAAAGGCGAGACTTTCCGCCCGATTATTTGGATTTACCCCATGGGGTCTGTGATAATAAACCAGTGGAAAATAGGTGATGTATGTCGGCTGTGAGGTTGCACTGGCTTTTGGAAATAAAAAGGTCAGCAGGACGATCAATAAGAATAGTATTTGCTTAAATCTCATCATTATTCCTAGATACTGGTATGAGTTTTTGTTTTGGTTTTTTGATCTATTAATTTTTGGCATTTTGGTAATTCATTATTGATTTCTGCAAGGTTACTGATTGATTACCATATCTGAATAACGTTGAGGGCAAATTATTGTTTCCCAGATCGGTAGCTGGATGATCAATCACCCACACCTGTAAATGATCATGAGAGGATTAAACATGTGCGCCGGACAAGGTAAGCGGTGTTAGGATAGCCCAACTCGTCCAGTACATCGTCTGGGCGGCCGGTGGCGCCGGCTTCTGCCAGCAGGCGCATGTGTAATCCGGGTTCACCAGGGGGAAGGTCTATGACCGCTAGGGTGAGGATTAAGGGGCGCAGATCATAGGTTTTTTTGCGGCGTGTGCGCCGGCTCTGCTCACGCGCCAGGAGACTGGCGACTTTCGTTTGTAAATCTTGCTTGTTTTGAGGGTCGTAAAAAGAGACTTCAAACTCGCTGGCTTTCATTCTTGCCTGGAGTGAATCCTCGCTTAAATCAACGGTTTCGACAGCCTTGATCCTCAACCCGGGTGGTGAAGCGGCCGCCAGCCTGGATTGGATGTCTTCAAGAGGTATAGATTCATCCATCCAGAAGTCGAGCAGCTCGTCATCGCTGACGAAGCCCAAAGGCAGAGCCGAAGCCAGGTTGAGCCGGGCTCGGGGATGGTAGCCCTGCGAATACCGTATGGGCAGGCGGCTGCGCCGCAGGGTGCGTTCCCACAAACGCTGTAGATCCAGGTGACCGGTGAAGCGCAGCGACTCGTCTTTGGCATAGCGCACCCGGATGCGGGTGATTGGGTTCGGTGAGGTCATCAGGGACAACCCCAGCCACCACCGGGGGCAGCCACGCGCAGCTCGTTGAAGTCTGCGATGATACCGCAGCTGTAACAACGCTGGCGGCAATCCGGGCGTACTTTTCCAGCCAGGCTCCACTGGTAATCTTTTATCAGGAAGCTCTTGCGGACACCGGCGTTGATATGGTCCCAGGGTAGGATTTCATCCAACGCACGTTGCCTGGAGCTGTAAAAACCAGGGTCAATGCCGCAAGATTCAAAGGCTGCTTGCCAGGGTTCGATGCGGAATTGGTCTCCCCAGGCATCAAAGCGGGCACCGTTAACCCAGGCTTGATGAATTACTTGTGCCAGGCGCCGATCGCCGCGCGACAGCCAGGCTTCCAGCAGGGAGGCATGGGGATCGTTCCAGGAGAGCTTGATTTTGGAACCCCGTAGTCCGTCTTGCAGCAGGCCGATCTTGGTTTGGATGCTTTCCAGGTGATCGAAGGCTGCCCATTGGAAGGGTGTGTGGGGTTTGGGAATGAAGGTGCTGATTCCGGCATGCACCCGTGCCCGACCGCCAACCAGGCGACGTCCTTCCTGGAGAATGTCCTTGCACAGCTCAGCAATTGCCTCAACGTCTTCCAGGGTCTCCTGGGGGTGGCCAATCATGAAGTAGAGCTTGAGTGAATTCCAGCCATGCTGGAAGACTGAGCGCACGGTTTCCATCAGCTCAGCGTCACTGAGGGGCTTGTTGATGATATTGCGCAGCCGTTCCGTGCCCGCTTCTGGTGCCAGTGTGAACCCCCCACCCGGTGAGAGCGACTGTAATACGTCCATCAGCTCTTCGGAAAAGGATTCAATGCGCAGTGAGGGCAGGGTGATGTTAACCTGGCGTTCGGTTAATAACTTTTGCAATCCCTCAATCAAGGGGATGACCTGGCTGTGATCAGAAGAAGAGAGTGAAAGCAGGCTGACTTCTTCATAGCCGGTCTGATCGAGGCCAGCCTGCAAGGCAGCCAGGATTTCGCCAACCGGGCGTTCACGGATGGGGCGGTTGACCATGCCGGCATGGCAGAAGCGGCAGCCGCGGGTACAGCCGCGCATGATTTCAACGCTGACGCGTTCCTGGACGATTTCAATGTTGGGAACGAGAAAGTGGGTCGTGGGCGGTGGCATTTTTGCCAGCATGCGTTTTTTGATTGGTAATTTAACCGCGGGGTGGGCGGGCTTGATGGCTTGAATGGTGCCGTTGTTTTGGTAGTCTATCGAAACCAGCGCAGGTACGTAGACACCTGTGATACTGGCCAAACGGATCAGCAAGTCCTGGCGTGAGGTCTTTGAGTTTGACCAATCCTGGTAAGCGTCAACAATTTCATCAACAACTTCTTCACCCTCACCAACGGCAAAGGCATCCACAAAGGGTGCCACGGGTTCGGGGTTATAAACCGCCTGACCGCCGGCGATCACCAGGGGATGATCCATATCCCGGTCAGCACTGAACAGGGGGATGTGTGCCAGGTCGAGCATGTTGAGGAAATTGGTGTAAAGCGTTTCGTAGGGGAGGCTGACGCCGATGATCTCGAAGTCCGCCAGGGAGCGTTTGTTTTCCAGGCTGAAAAGGGGAATACCAGCTTCACGCAAGGCGGCTTCCATGTCAATCCAGGGAGCGAAGGCGCGTTCAGCAGCAACATCTTCGCGCTGGTTGAGGATATCATAGAGCAGTGCAATCCCCAGGTTCGATGCCCCCAAGTCGTAGATATCGGGGAAAACCAGGGCAACGTGGGTTTGGACAGACTCCCAGGGTTTGACAATTTGATTCAGCTCTCCGCCGACATAGCGGCCGGGTTTAACCACTGTGGGCAGCAGGCGTTCAACCCGCTGTTGGAGCGATTCTTGAAGGGGAAGGGGCATGTTTAGAAGAGGCCTTTATAGGTGCCGCCGTCAATTGTGAGCATAGCACCGGTGATATAAGAAGCAGCGGGAGAGAGCAAGAAGGCGGCCGCGCGGCCAAATTCTTCAGGTGTGCCCATGCGCCCCAGCGGTGTTCGTTCATTTTGTGCCTGGATTTCGTCTTCAATGGTGGTGCCCATGCGGGCAGCCCGGTCTGCCATCAGCTGCTCAACACGCTCAGTTTGCGTCCATGAGGGGAGGATCGAATTGAAACGGATGCCTTCACCACCCAGCTCAAGGGCGAGGGTCTTGGTCAGCCCGGCGGTAGCTGCCCGAATGCTGTTGGAGAGCACCAGGTCGGGGATGGGCTGCTTGACGGAGACAGATGTGACTGTGAGTACAGATGGCGACTCTGACCGGCGTAATGCTGGCAGGGCAGCACGAATCAGGCGTACATGGCTCATGAAAGAAAGGTCAATGGCGTGGGACCAGGTTTCTTCCTCGATATCTTCAAAGGCAGCAGGGGGTGGACCGCCGGCATTGGTGAAGAGCAAATCCAGGCCCCCGAAGGCTTCCATGGTGGTATTGAGGAGTTGCTGCGGTGTGTCAAGGTCCGTAAGATCGCCGGGTAGGGTGATGACCTCCACTCCGTATTGCGCAAGCTTTTTGGCTGCATCGTCAAGATGGGCCTGATCGCGGCTGTTAATGGCGATGTGTGTGCCCTCCTGGGCGAGAATTTCTGCAGCAGCAAAGCCCAGTCCACGGCTTGCGCCGGTTAACAGGGCGATTTTTCCTTTTAATCCAAGGTCCATGGTGCTCCTTTAGCTTATATAATGACTTCGATTCTTTCGTGAGTCAGCGGTAAGTCAGGCCAGTGGCTCTCGTAAAAAGCAATCACCCGAGCCAGGATTTGTTCGACATTGTTCCCTCTGCTGGCAGCACAGGCAATCAGCAGCTCGCAGCTTTGCCAGGTATCGTGGTGATCGTATTCCACCACGGAGATGTTGAATTCCTTGTGCAGGCGCGCGATGATCGGCTTAACCAGGCGGCGCTTTTCCTTGAGGGAATGGCATTGGGGCAGGTGGATCGATAATGAGAGTATTCCGACAGACATGCTATTAATTTAACCAGGCAAAACCTAATTGTCAATGGAAGGACATGGTCGTGAGAGGCGCCATCTGGTAAACAACAGATCCAATTTTACTTAGGCTGGTTGAAAGCGCTGCTTATTCGCTGATGACCGGGTTGGTAAGCGTCCCCAACCCTTCGATGGTGATCGAAACGGTATCGCCAGGGACAAGATCACCAACGCCGGCAGGGGTGCCAGTCAGGATCACGTCGCCGGGTTCCAGGGTCATCACTGAAGAGATGAAGGCAATCAACCGGGAAATCGAGAAGACCATATCGCGGGTAGATGCCATCTGGCGCAGCTCGGAACTGACATGGCACGTAATAAGGGCATCGGCGGGGTCGAATTCGGTTTCAATCCAGGGTCCAAGGGGGCAGAATGTATCGAAGCCCTTGCCGCGCGTCCAGGTGATGTCGGCGCGCTGCAGGTCGCGGGCAGTGATGTCGTTGGCAATCGTATAGCCAAAGACATGTGCCAACGCTTCATCAGGCTGAATTCGGCGGCCATGTGCCCCAATCACCACCGCCAGTTCTGCCTCATGCTGCACCTGTTTGGATTGAGGAGGCAAAATGATTGGGTCGCCAGGCCCGGTCAGGCTGGTCGAAGGTTTGAGGAACAGAACCGGGATCTCACCGACCTCGACACCGTGTTCCTGGGCATGGGCTTTATAATTACGCCCGACACAGACGATCTTCCCCGGCAGGGTAGGTGGTAGGAGTTTAACCGATTCAATGGGCAGGTCGGGGTCCATACGGCGATAGGCGTTATAGGGATTGCCGTCAATCTCACCGACCTGGTCTTCGTACAACCAGCCATAACGAGGTCCCCGGTCGGGGGTGTGGAAGCGTAAGATTTTCATGCTAAAAATGATACCATTTAATCGCAACTAAAGTATAATGGTGATCTCGGGCGGATAGCTCAGTTGGTTAGAGCGCTTCTCTTACACAGAAGAGGTCGCAGGTTCGAGTCCTGTTCCGCCCATTTTGTGTGTAAGTGGGAATTGTAATGTCATCATGTAGATACCTCGAGATAACAATCTTGTCTTTTTCACTGGTATTATGCGGCTTACCTTATGAATCTTGAACATATCAATGTATCATCCACACAAAAATCAAAACTCGATATTAATGACTTTTACCCATAACCATTGATTTGAAAAAATCAACATTATGCATTCTCCTTCACAAGAACATGTTTTTGTATAAAATTGAGTAAATCAGAATTTCATTAGGTGTAGAACACATGAAAAACCCACTCAATGCCAAAGTCAGCGGCCTGAGGCATGCAAAAATAGCACAGCTGAGCATGTCCAGCCGAAAAATTGCGCGGAAATCGGCCGAAAAAAAGGCGAAAAAAGCTCAGATTATCAAGCGAATTTTTTCGATTTTCAACCTCAAGGTATTGATTATGGCAGTTACACAAGTTTTTTTAAACGACCTTGGTGGAGCAGGCATAACCTTGGGGATTTTATTGTTGATGATTGTGCTAAATGAAGTTAAACACACCCGCACTACCCGGCAGGTTGGCAAATTGCTAATTGCTGCACGGCCTAAAGCAACGGTATTCAGAGAGGGTAGGTTCATCAACATTGACCTGGACGACGTGGTTATCGGTGATGTTCTTCTGGTTGGAAGCGGTGACGAAATTCTTGCCGATGGGATCATACTGGAATCCGACCAATTCAGTGTTGATCTATCACTACAAACACCTGCTCAAGAATTGGCAAGAAATCGGACAGTTGACCGGGTGTCTGCAGGCAGCTTTTGTGAGACAGGATGGGCAATGTATCGCGTAGACCATATCCCCGAAGAAATTGATCTGGATGAAATCAGCACTGTCGCAGCACCCAGTATTGAAGTCAGAACACCACTGCAAAAAGGCATCCAGGCTTTGCTGCTGGTCTTATTGGCTGTGGCAGGTGTATTCTACACTATTCTAATTATCGAACTTTTTCGGTTCGAAGTAGTTCCACCTGAGTTAGTCTCCATTTACCGCCAGGCGATATCCATTATCTTCTCAATTGCACCGACAGGGCTTTTATTTATGGTAGTGCTCAATTATGCGGTTGGCAGTGCAAAAATTGCCAAACAAGGTGCATTGATCAAAGGCAGTCATTCCATGGAGGTTCTCTCTCAGGTTACCAATCTGCTATTGATTCGGAAAAAAGACTTAAGCTCACACACATTGAAAATAGAAATGATTCCAGATCAGCTAGGTGAATTTCTCTTCACAGAAACCCGGACCAGGCAGTTACTGGCTAATTACATTCATAGTATGCCTTCTGTTCAGTATCCTTTCTCGGTTATCAAAGGTGATTTAGAGGGTCAATGCTACCCGCTCAAGCGTGAAGCACGGTTCTTTTCAGCGCTTGGCTGGGATGCGATCAATTTCGACTCTGATGATATGCCGGGCACTTACGTGGTTGGGTATCCTGAAGTTCTCCAAAACCACTTATCCAATCTCCAAGCCTGCCCCGAGACGATTGACAATCAAGGATCGGAAAAAACACTGCCATTCGATCTGCAGAAGCGCTGGCATCGATTGACTCAGCCGTTTAAAAAACACATCCTTCAACAGGAAAACCAGTCAGCAGAACCTGTTTTAAAGCAACCGAAAAATGAATCAGATGAGTCCTTGCGTCTGTTGTTTGCCTATTCTCCAGATCTCTTATCTCAACAAAGCACATATTCACAGCCTCCACAAGGTTTGATTCCCATCTGTTTTATCGAACTCATTAAAGTTGATCACCCTGAAATGAAAACAGCGTTTCAAGCAATCAAAGATGCAGGTATCGCATTAAAAATCATGTCGTCAGGCCGTGTCGAAAATATCAATGGATTGGCCCGGCTTTTTGAATTTGAAGACCATAATTTGCTCAAGTCTTCTGTGGTCAGCGGCCAATCTTTTTCTCTTAGTGATTATGAAAAGTCAGTGTTCTTTCAGCTTAACTCAGGGCAAATGCTGTCTGTGATCGAAAATCTAAAAAAGCATGGGGAGGTTGTCGCCTTACAGAGCGGTCTGGTCACAGACATCCCGTTGATGTCCCAATCTGATATCAGCATCACCACCATTGGCAGCAGCCAAAAATTACTCGCTACGTCAGATGTGATATTAACCAACAACTCCCCAACAATTCTGCCGCGTATTTTCAAAATGAGTCAGAACATCGTCCAGAACGTGATTAACTTATTGAAACTCAACCTGACAAAAATTGCTTATGTTCTAATACTGATCATCGCCATGTTCCTAACCGGTAATCGCCGATTCATCTATGAACCCATCCATGGCACGGTCATCGGCATCTTTACCATCGCCTTACCCTCAGTCTTTATCAGCCTATGGACAAATTCACTCAAATCCAAACGGGAGGGAATTAGCAAACAACTGGCGTTGTTCATTATTCCCGCCTCAGTAACAATTGCGCTGGTTATCATCGGTACCTTCTTTTTTTATCAAGCGCGTGGTTTTTTGTTTTTCCGTATACAGCACCTGGTCACCCACTTATTGGTTTTGATTGGGTTGGCTTTGGTGGTGTTTTGCTATCCCCCCACCCCCAGCCGAAATGTCTTTAAAAATGGAACAACGACCCGTGACTGGCGAATGACAGGCGTTGCATTGGCTCTGTTTGGTGGGTTCCACCTGCTCACAATCATACCTGCATTTCAAATGCCCCTGCGATTAGTACCCCTGGTTTCACCTATGGATTACCTGATTATCTGGACTATTGGTCTGGGCTGGGGCTTGCTGACTCAGTTTGTGTGGTATGTCATCCAGCGAATGACAACCTTGAAAAATTTAAAACCCTAACGAGGTTGTTGTCTGAAAATCGCATACTTATTTACGATAAAATTTTGTAATTAATCCAATGTCATCTGTTTTATCCTTCAAAAACAGATGACATTGAATTATGTTTGATAAATTAGTAATTTTGGGTTTATGTTTTTTTATAATCCTGCAAACTCAAACGGCTCGGCGACTTCAAAAAAGTCGTATGTCTCACCAGAATAATTTTCATAATTTTCTACCAGCAAACGCTTGACAGGGCTGCCCGGGCTAAAATCCGCTCGTTTCATATCCACCCAGAAAACATTGGGCGTAATGGTTGTCTCGAAGAAATATAATAAATGCTTTTGGTCAGCTACCGACCGCCATCGGGTCGATGATATATTGGGTTGTTCATCCGATGAAATACCTAACGGGACAGAGACATTGCGAATCACACTG
>SLIC01000138.1 GCA_007135845.1 Candidatus Brevefilum sp. | reverse complement strand
TGTGGATGTCAATCGTCCTCCTGAGCAAAGTGCGGCTTTCCCGCTCAGTATAAATGATGAAGCTTGGGTCGGCGTGCGGCGTATGCATGTCCTTTCACATCCCGGCATGAGTTTCTTGATGGTCACTGATGGTTCACTACGCAGCCAATCAGCCATTACACTGGGTGGATACATGGCACGTATGACAAATGCCAGGGTGATGATGTTAGGCATTGGTGAAGATCAAAATAAGGTGGAAAACCACCTGGTGGAGGCACGCAAGCAGATTGGCAGCGGGATGGCATCACTGCAAGTGCAAGCTTCAACAAAGTCCTTCTCTACAGCAATTTCAAGTCTGGTTTCTCAACAACAATATGACATGCTCATCTACGGCTGGCGTCCTACGGCGGGTTATGGCCAGCTCGAACAGGCAATGCGCTATGGTGAGCATCATTTGTTTTTGGCAACCCAGCCACTGGCGCGTCTCAGTAGGGCTTTGATCTGCCTGGCGAGCGGCGAACCTGGTAAGGATACTGTTCTGTTTGCAGGTCGGCTGCTCAGGCATATGGGAGCGGATGCGACCCTGATGACCGCCGTTGCGGATCCTCTCAAGAGTACTGGAAACAAGAGGAGCGATTTCTCGCAGAGCCGAATTGATCGGTTCTTGAAAGATGGTCAACAAAGCTTGGCGCAATTTGGCGTTGCTGCCAAAACTATGATTAAAGAAGGGGGGTTGTTAACGGCCGTACAAGATGAATTTGCAAAAGAACCCTATGACTTGATTGTGCTGGGTGCTCCTTTACCTGATCATCAAGCTCAGGTTGATTTTAGTGGTGTGATTGGCACCATTCTATCAACCGTCGAGAATTGCGCGTTTTTAATTATCCGTTCGCATTATTACCCACGATCCCATCAACAATTTAGGAGAGAGATATGAAATATCAAACGAAGATCCTGATCGTATGTATGTTCCTGGCAATCCTATTGTCAAGCTGTAATGGCGGTGGTTCATCAACAGGTGATGAGGTGCGTCTGGTGTTGGGTGCCTATACCACCCCGCGAGAAGCCTACAGTGAGATCATCCCAAAATTCCAGGAGTACTGGTTGGAAGAGACCGGACAACGGGTGATCTTTGAAGAATCCTACCTGGGGTCTGGCGCCCAGTCGCGGGCTGTGGTGGATGGATTTGAGGCTGACATCGTCGCACTTTCGTTAGAAGCTGATGTCACCCGGATTCAACAGGCAGGGCTGATCACCCATGATTGGAAGGCAGGCGAATACAACGGCATTGTCACTACATCGATCGTCTCCTTTGCTGTTAGACGGGGCAATCCAAAGAACATCCAGGACTGGAATGATTTGGCAAAACCTGGAATAGAGGTTCTCACCCCGAATCCATTAATGAGCGGTGGGGCGATGTGGAATATCTTGGGTTTGTATGGTGCTGCTTTACGCGGTCACATTGAAGGCGTACCTGCCGATGATCACACAGCCGCTGCTGATTTTTTACGCCAGGTGTTAGGCAATGTGAGTGTGATGGATAAATCTGCACGAGAAAGCATCCTGAGTTATGAGCGAGGTATTGGTGACCTGGCAATAACCTATGAGAATGAGGTGCTGGTGGGGAGGAATTCTGGTCAGACCTATGAGCTGGTGATCCCAACCTCGACGATTATTATACAAAATCCGGTTGCTGTTGTTGATGCCAACGTGGATAAACACGGCACACGCGATGTTGCAGAAGCTTTTGTTGCATTTCTGTTTACCCGCGAAGCACAAGATATTTTTGCCCGGCATGGATTGAGAGTAGTCAACCCTGAGGCGGCCGCAGCATCGACATCGCTTTATCCTGAAGTTGAGGATTTGTTTACAATCGACTTTTTTGGCGGCTGGGATAAAGTTATGGTGGATTATTTCGGTCAAGAGGGCATATACAGTCGGGTCATTCAGCAAGTACATCGAGGAGAGTAAGAATGAACCTCGCACTTTCGCGAAGAAAAGAAAGAAGCAATCCCGGTGTTTGGATTCTGCGTGGGCCCAGCATCCTTTTCCTGATCCTGGTTGTGATTATCCCGGTTGTAGTGATCTTCCAGGATGGCCTAAGAGAAGGTTTTGACAGCTTTTTCTTTCAGATTAACCTTCCGATTGCCAGGCATGCCATCATCCTCACATTGTGGACATCGGCTTTGATGACGATTATCAATGCTGTCATGGGTTTGATCACTGCTTATGTCTTCGTGCGCTTTGATTTTCCGGGCAAGCGTTTACTGAATGCGATTGTTGACCTGCCCATGGCGATACCATCACTGGTGACCGGCATCATGCTGGTGATTTTGTATGGTCCTCAGGAGTCTTTGGGTGTATTTTTGATGGAAAGATTTGGTCTGCGGATCGTTTTTGCGTCTCCGGGGATTATTCTGGCATTGGTATTTATTACTTTGCCCTTTGTGGTGCGGACGATCCAGCCAGTGTTAGAAGATTTAGACCAATCCCAGGAAAGGGCAGCAGCCACCCTGGGTGCCAGTCCCTGGCGGATCTTCCGTAAGGTTGTCCTACCTGCTCTGATCCTGCCAACGTTGGGTGGTTCTTTGATGAGTTTTTCTCGTGCGGTAGGCGAATTTAGTGCGATTGTGATCGTGGCTGGCAATATCCCTCTGCGAACGCAAACCGCTGCTGTGTATGTTTTCAGCCAGGTTGAAGCTGAAAACCGTCTGGGTGCCAGCGCTGTCTCAATTGTATTGATTTTGATTTCTTTCAGCGTTCTCTTCATAGCCAATACGCTTCATAAGCGTTGGGGAGCCCATCGATGAAAAAGTCCCAAATGGTTATTCGTAAGAAGAATAGTTTAGCCAACTGGTTATTAATCCTGTTGGTGTTTGCTTTCCTGGGTGTGCTGATCATTGGTCCCATCATATCTTTGGTGATCGGCGCTTTTGACAATGGGTTAATGCCCGTATTGCGGAGTATCACATCGGCCGCTTTCATGCAGTCGCTTAATTTGACA
>SLIC01000054.1 GCA_007135845.1 Candidatus Brevefilum sp. | reverse complement strand
TGGAAGTCTTGGAGAGATTGCAGTCTTTGAACTGCCGCTTTATCCTCGGAAATGGCGAAATTTATATGCTCAGGATGCGCCATGGGAGCGCACCAGACACGTGGTGGACTCACCGTCAGTTTGATATGGGGCGTTGGATCTATCACCAATTAAATGCGGATGTTTTTGATTTTCTTGATGGGCTTAAGGAGCAAATGATCTTCTTTCCACCGGGAACCGACCCTGTTAGGTTTGTGCATGGTTCGCCGTGGGATGTGAATAAACTAATTTTTCCTGAAGAGAACCCGCAAGATCTATCCCGTGCCCTGGCAATGACTCCAGAACAGGTTTTGATCTTTGCCCATAATCACCTGCCGGGCATTTATCACCGAGAGGGTAAGACAGCCGTCAACCCGGGATCGGTGGGTAACAACTTGAATGGCGATCCACGTGCCAGTTATGCCACGCTCTCTTGGGATGGTATTGGTTGGGAGCCAAAATTGCATTATGTTGCCTATGATCTTGATGAGACACTTAATGCCTTTCAAAGAACTGGTTTTCTGGATGCAAATCGACCGCTTTCAAGGGCATTCCTTGAGAGTATTCTGACAGCTGAGAATACAGCCCTGGAATTCATTCAGTTTGCTGGCGAGATGGCAAATAAAGCTGGGTATCACGGCTTTACTGCAATTCCGAACACGATCTGGTTAGAGGCAGAGGCTGACTTTCCGTGGCAATATGCGTTTTAGAAAAGGATACCAGGATGGATAAAAATGAATTAATAGTCCGCATTGCTGACCAGGGTGATCTTGATTTGATCAATCAACAACATGCGCTCCCTCATAAGGAGATACTGCGTAAAATTTCAAATGAGGAAATTTTCCTCCTTTTTTTGAATGGTGTGCCAGCAGGTCAGCTGCGGGTGGCATTTCTTTGGTCAATCATCCCTTACATTGAATTGATTTATGTTGATAGCAACTTCAGAAAACAAGGTTATGGCCAAATGCTGCTCGGTTATCTCGAAGCGCATCTCAGAACGCAGGGATATCAAGACCTTTACAGCTCATCACAGGTGGATGAACCGGAACCGCAGGCATGGCATCGTCACATGGGCTTTGAGGAGTGTGGGATCATTAATGGATTGAATGAAGGTGGGATTGGAGAAGTTTTCTTTAAGAAAGTCTTGTAACGCCTAAATAGGCTCTATTAACGTTCTATTATAATGGTTGTACAGAAGTTACTTTTAAGGTGGATACAGGTAGAATCAAAATAGACCGAAAAACATATCGTAATACATTATTGGTTGTCCTATATTGCGAAGCTGCCCTGGTCTGCAGCTTCCCTGGAGCCATCACCATCATCATCGGTTAACAATCCAGGTAACATTTTTAGGACATTTTAATAAATAAGGAGGTAGCCGTGGCTGGAATAGATAATTTCACACCCAAAGCACGCCATGTACTCAGCCTGGCTCAGAAACAAGCAGAACGCTTACGCAAACCACAGATCAGCACAGAACACCTGTTGATCGCTTTGATTGAGCTTGAAGGCAGCGTGGCCAGCCGGGTCTTGCGTGACCTGGGGCTGGAACCCGAACACGTCAGGGATATGGTTGAAAAAGAGCTTGGTTTTGGTGACCATGCCGGACAAATAACCCTATCACCAGGTATGCAGCAGGTGATCCCATTTGCGATGGATGAAGCTCGCAAGAAGGATCAGAAATCTGTTGGTACAGAACACCTATTGTTTGGATTGCTCCGCCTGCCCGATTGCGAGGCGATGACGATCTTGGGAAAATTTGGTGTATCGGCAGAGCAAATTCGTCGACAAACAGATCGGGTATTGCGGGAATCGCAATCTGAAGCACGGCCAGCGCTCACTGGGCGCTCCAGCAGCCGTCGGCAAGGGGCAGAAAAGCAAGATTCAGAAAAAACACCCCTGGTTGACCAACTGGCAACGGACCTGACCGCACTGGCAGTAGAAAATAAACTCGACCCAGTGATTGGTCGTCAAACTGAAATTGAGCGCGTGATCCAGATCCTGGCACGTCGAACGAAGAATAACCCGGCCTTGATCGGTGAGCCCGGTGTCGGCAAGACGGCCATTGTTGAAGGGTTGGCACAGCGCATTATTGAAGGTGATGTGCCCGCGCCCCTGTTGGACAGGCGGCTGCTGCAACTGGACGTCGGCTCACTGGTGGCCGGCACGATGTATCGTGGGCAGTTTGAAGAGCGGTTAAAGCGAGTCATTGATGAGCTTAAATCCTCGGATGCGATCCTGTTCATTGACGAGGTACACATGCTGGTTGGCGCTGGCTCAGCAGGGTCTTCAGTGGATGCAGCCAATATCCTCAAGCCTGCCCTATCGCGCGGCGAGCTGCAAGTGATTGGTGCGACCACCCTGGATGAATACCGCAAGAATATTGAAAGTGATGCGGCACTTGAACGGCGCTTCCAACCCATTATTGTTTCCGAACCATCCGTGGAAGAAACGATTGAAATCCTGCACGGTATCCGCACCGCTTATGAAGACCATCACCGGCTGCGTATCGACGATGATGCGCTCGAATCTGCTGCCAAACTCTCTGCTCGCTATGTGAGCGACCGCTACCTGCCCGATAAAGCGATCGATTTGATTGATGAATCGGCTTCTCGGGTGCGGATGTACAAGAGTCCTGCAGCGGTGAGTGCAAAAGAGGTCATCACAGAGTTGCGTGACCTGCGAAAGGCACTGGATGAAGCAAAGGATCAGGAAGATTACGACCAGATCCAAAACCTGCAGGTGCAGATCAATGACCTGGAAGGAAAGCTTGATGATTTACGCACAACCTGGGATCGATCTTCCAGCCCGCGTGTAACCACGGAAGATATTTCAGAAGTGATCTCAATGTGGACCGGGGTGCCGCTGATGCAGCTTGCAACCGAGGAATCGGCCCGCTTGTTGAACATGGAGGTTAACCTTGGCAAGCATATCATTGGCCAAAATGAAGCCATTGAAACGATTTCCAAGGCTATCCGTC
>SLIC01000005.1 GCA_007135845.1 Candidatus Brevefilum sp. | reverse complement strand
TGAACGCATCCATCCCCCTTTCCCAGTTCGATCCGACACCATATATACAACTCAAATTACCGGTTTTATTGCTGGTTGGCGAAAATACCCACCCAATTTATTCGCTGGCTGCTAAACAATATCAAGGATGGCTGCACAATAGCACAACAGTCATATTGCCTGGGCAAGGTCACCTGGCGACAAAGGAAGCGCCAGACTTACTCGCATCGGAAATAACGTCGTTTATTTCGGGGTTGCAGAAAGTGCGAATGATCGAGCAATTATCTCATTAGAATAATGGTGTTTTGGTAAGCCATCAGTTTTGAATATCTGTATGTGGTGTCAAGCAGACTTGGTTTTTTACGCTACCTCTTATTGTTATTTAGGTAGAAGCTAGTAAATTCCCATACATGCAGTTGTCTCAGTTTAGGATAAAGTTTATATGATAAACTATTTTCTTGAAGTTAGAGATTTTCCTAATCTGGAGATGCGAAATGTTCCAACAAAGTAACCGTCGAAAATGGTCAGGATTCATGTTGACGACGATACTCACCATCTTAATGATCATTACACTACTGCCACATAATATGGCTGCTGGGTCTTCAAATCTACATGATTTTTCATCATTAGACGCCATCATTGAGGCGCAAATGGAAAAGCATGGGCTGCCTGGCGTGGCGGTTGCCATTGTTGATGGCGATGAAATTGTCTACACCCAGGGGTATGGCAATGCGGGCCGTGGGGAACCGATGACGGCTGAGACGCAAATGTTCATCGGCTCGCAGAGTAAGTCCTTCACCGCGCTGGCTGTCGCCCAACTGGCAGACCAGGGCATCTTAGATCTGGATGCACCTGTGCAAGCTTACATCCCCTGGTTCAGGGTGGCTGATGAGACGGCATCTGGACAAATCACCGTTCGGCATTTGCTCACCCACAGCAGCGGGCTTTCTGATGCCGGATTCCCAGTGGTGCTCTCGCGAGACACCACGCTTGAGGAGGCTGTGCGGGCGTTGGAACGCGCCAGCCTGACCGCGCCGATCGGCTCTGCATTCCAGTATTTCAACCGGGGTTACACGGTTCTGGCTTACCTGGTCGAAATCACCAGCGGTCAACCCTTTGCAGATTATGTCAGGGATCAGATCATGCTACCGCTTGGGATGGATAACAGCACGGCAGATCCAGGATCAGCTCTTGAAATTGCGCAAGGGTACAGCCGGTTGTTTGGGTTTAATTTTCCGATGAATCAGCCTACGCCAGAATATGGCACTGGCGCGGCGAATATGATTTCGACGGCTGTGGATTTGGCGAAATTTGCCATCGCGATGAACAACCAGGCCGAAGCGCTGGTTTCACCGATGATGGGAAGTGAAATCTTTACACCCGGGCTTGGAAGTTATGGATTTGGGTGGTGGATCGTCGATGGGGGTCAGAAGGTCTTTCATGGTGGGGCAGATGAAACCTTCCGCACTGATGTTAACCTTTATCCCAATCAAGGGCTTGCCTTTGTATTGCTCATCAACCAGGGACATCAGTTTGATCATTTTGTATCTGCGGTGCAGTTACGGGACAGTGTAGAAGCCTTTGTCCTCGGAAGAGAGCCTATCCCAGTTGGACAGGGTTGGTCTGTCCGCTGGTTGGGCTGGGGCGTGGGCATCATCACACTTGGTTTAAGCATCATGCATACTCGTAACTTGATCGGATTGCGCAGTTGGCGTGAACGAGCCCAAAACATGTCAAAACAAAAACGAATGACAGATATTGGCTTTTCGTTCCTGATTCCCACAGTGATCCTGGTTTTTATACTGAGCCAGGTGCGAGCATTTTACGGGGATCGCTTTAACCTGTGGCCGACCCTGGTTGGCATGCCGAAGATCATACCAGACGTTTTCATCCTGATGCTGGTGGCTGCCATTCCTGATTACGTGCAAGGAATCATCAAGATCATCCAGTGGCAGATAAAACCTGAGCCATAAATTTACTAACTGGAGAATAATATGCCCATTACTAAAATCCCATTTGTGTTGAATAGCAAGCCTGGCACCCTGGAAGTTGAGTATAAGCCCAACCAGAGCATTGAAGACTCTGGCTTTGATCTGCTGGCAGGTTTTGGCTTTGACGTGAATATGGCCATTGGCTATCCCACCATGCGCGGCACTGTGAGCGAATACGCAGGGAGTGGGTATTATACGGCCTCGGCCTGGATTCAGGTTATCACTCGGCAGGAATTTGATACGGTTGATGCTGAACAGCCTGCCAGGATCATCACGTCGGTAGATGTCAATGATACACTCTATGACCTGGGCGTGCCCTTCTTTGGGATGGGGTTTCCAGCAGAAATTTTTGATGCCCCGTGCTGCAACCTGGGTGAGGCGAAAAAACTTGCATGGATTGCCGACACCTTTTTTGTGACCCAGCCCAGCAGGATTAATGACCATACGATCTGCTGGCTGGCGGGATACCAGTGGGGATACATAGAATACGATCCGGCCATTAACCGAGAGGTTGAAATCCTCCCATTAAAAATCACCGAAGAGGCACAATGGCACGCACACTTGCCGGTACTGCAGAGCGGTTTTAGTGCATGGCAATATGCTTGAGGCTGGCGTAAACGCTAATGTTGACCCTTCCAGTTCTCCCGTAATATTGAAATCAGAACCCATCCTTCTTAATAGGAATTAGTCAAAATATCGAAGCGATCATGGAAAAATCTATCCGAGCCTTATTCAATCAAACCACTTTAGAGACAGCCCTAAACCATTATCGAATCCCATTGGCGGATGCAAGCATCCTCGATGGTTTCGAAAGTTTCATCTACAACGTGCAGCGAGATGGCTGTGAATACATCCTGCGCATCGGGCATAGCTCCCGGCGGAGTGCCGACCTGATCCAGGGAGAGGCAGAGTTTATCAATCATCTGCGAGCTGGTGGCTTATCTGTGCCGCAGGTTCTGACTTCAACCAATGGCAAGCTGGTGGAAGCAATCGAGGCCCAGGATGGCTCATCTTTCTTAGCTTCTCTGTTTGAAAAAGCGCCGGGTCAGCCTCCCG
>SLIC01000142.1 GCA_007135845.1 Candidatus Brevefilum sp. | reverse complement strand
GTGCCGCTGATGCAGCTTGCAACCGAGGAATCGGCCCGCTTGTTGAACATGGAGGTTAACCTTGGCAAGCATATCATTGGCCAAAATGAAGCCATTGAAACGATTTCCAAGGCTATCCGTCGTGCCCGGGCAGGATTGAAGGACCCTGCACGACCAGTCGGTTCCTTTATCTTCTTAGGCCCAACGGGTGTTGGAAAAACTGAGCTGACCAAGGCATTGGCTAAAATAATGTTCGGCAGCGAGGATGCCCTGATCCAGTTGGATATGTCAGAATTTATGGAACGACACAGCGTCAGCCGCCTGGTAGGTGCCCCTCCGGGGTATGTCGGTTATGATGACGCAGGTCAGCTCACTGAAGCGATCCGCCGTCGACCCTACTCGATCATCGTGTTTGATGAGATCGAAAAGGCCCATCCAGAGGCACATAATATGCTCCTGCAAATTATGGAAGAAGGCCATTTATCCGATGCCCGCGGCCACAAGGTGGATTTCCGCAACGCGATTATCATCATGACCACCAATGTTGGTGCGGATATGATCCGCCGCCAGTCGACCTTTGGCTTCTCGCTGACCGTTGACGAAGCCCAGGAAGAAGCGCAGTCTTATGATGAGATGCGCAAGAAACTGATGGAAGCGCTCAAGCAAACTTTCCGACCCGAGTTTATCAACCGGTTGGATGGTGTGATCGTCTTCCGGTCACTTAACAAAACCGATATCCGGCAGATTGTTCAGCTTGAGGTGGACAAAGTCAACCTGCGCCTGGAAGAGAACGAAATTCGCCTGCGAGTGACCAGCGAAGCGCTGGATTACCTGGCTGAGGAAGGGTTCGACCCCGAAATGGGAGCCAGACCACTGCGGCGCGTGATCCAACGTAAGATCGAAGACCGGCTTTCAGATGCTTTGCTGGCCAAGGAATTTGAAGATGGTGATAAAATCTTAATTGACATCCAGGAAAAACAGGAAGATGGCACCACAGTGAAGGACATCGTTTTTCTGCACGATACCCTGGGAGACCAGGAAGAACAACCAGATTTAGCTGCTATGGAAATGTAGTCCGTGGTAAAAACCAGGACGCGTTACGTCTGCCAGGAATGTGGACGGGCATTTCCTAAAGCTTTAGGCCGCTGCCCCCAGTGTGATGCTTGGGACAGTATGGTCGAAGAGATCGTTGAAGAACACAAGACCGCTCAGAGCCGTGCAAACCAGCACGGACTGGGCGGTTTTTCGACTCCTAAGCGGATTGATGAGTTAGAAGGTGATGTAGAAGACCGGGTTGCAGTTCCCCTGGCAGAGTTTGCCCGGGTCTTGGGCGGTGGGGTTGTTCCGGGTTCGATCGTCCTGGTGGGGGGTGATCCCGGAATTGGAAAATCTACCTTGATGCTGCAGTTGGCAATGCAAATGGCAGCTGAAAACCGTGTCTTATATGTCTCTGGCGAGGAATCCGAACGGCAAATCAAGATGCGGGCCAGCCGGCTTTCCCGTCGAGTCGACGGTCATCCATCTGGCATTTCCGAAACCGAAGGAACCAGTGAGCTGTACCTGGTAACAGAGACAAACCTGGACGTAATCCTGGCACATGTTCAAACCATCAATCCACGCTTGCTTGTGATTGATTCAATCCAAACGGTTTATCGTCCAGAAATGGAATCAAGTGCCGGGTCAATCTCGCAGGTTAGGGAAAGTGCTTCACGGTTGCGAGAACTGGCAAAGACCTCTGGGATTGCTGTATTTGTGATCGGGCATGTGACCAAACAAGGCATCATTGCTGGTCCTCGTGTGTTGGAACACATTGTGGATACCGTGCTGTACCTGGAGGGTGACCAGTTTCAGGTCTATCGTTTACTGCGTTCGGTAAAAAATCGCTTTGGCGCGACCTCGGAGGTTGGTGTCTTTGAGATGCAGGAACGCGGCTTGATCGAGGTTCCCAACCCATCTGAGGCTTTTCTGGCAGAACGCATGGTTAATGCTCCGGGTTCAGCCATCGCAGTGACGATGGAGGGCACCCGTCCTCTGCTGGTTGAAATCCAGGGGCTGACCAGTCACACACAATTTGGGAACCCTCGCCGGACAGCAAATGGGATTGATTTCAACCGCCTGTTGTTGATCACGGCGGTTTTATCCCGGCGAGCTAATTTAAAACTCTCAGAACAGGATGTCTTTGTCAATGTGGTGGGCGGTTTCCGTATCGATGAGCCAGCTGCGGACCTGGCTGTAGCAGCCGCGATTACTTCTTCGATGCGAGATCAGCCGGTGCGGGCTGATATGGTTCTGATTGGGGAACTGGGCCTTTCAGGTGAGCTGCGCATGGTGGGGCAGATCCACACCCGACTGCGGGAGGCGGCCAGCCTAGGATTTAAACACGCCGTAGTCCCCCGGCACATCCAACGAAAAGAGCCATGGCCCAAGTCGATCGACGTGTATGAAGCGCGTTCATTGCGTGATGCGCTCAAGCTGGCTCTGATGGATAAATAACAGGTTTTACCCCACATTTCCACTCAGCCATTATAATGGCATCAAGAAGGTTCAATAAAGCCAGTAATTTAACTGGCAGATCAATTCTAAGGAAGCAGGATTTCAGATGAGCAATTCTATTCTAGATTACTATCCCATCTCACGCACCCGGCGCAACCATGGCCTGGAGCATGCGACCATGCAGGTTCTCAATCAAAAATTTCCTCAAGTTAGCCTGGGGGGAATGTCTTCACCGCGCGGCTTCACCATTGTGGGGGATGTCACTTCAGAGGATGTGGCTGAAGCGGCAATTGAAGCATTAAAACGGCTGCGTGCTGGCGAATCTGATCTGGCGCAGCATCCCAACTGTGGAACAAACTTTGCTATTCCTGGCGCCTTTGCTGGGCTGGCAGCCTGGCTGGGAACCCTCGGCTCGGGAAAAAGCTTCAAACATAAGCTTGAACGTTTACCGCTGGTAATGGTTTTGGCGACAACTGCCCTGGTACTCACTTATCCTCTCGGTCCGATGATCCAAAAACGGTTTACAACCTCTGGAGATCCCCAGGGATTGGAATTGGAACGGGTAGAGACTTCTATTCGTGCTGGGGTGAGGATGCACCAGGTTATCACCC
>SLIC01000177.1 GCA_007135845.1 Candidatus Brevefilum sp. | reverse complement strand
GGCAGTATCGGCCGGCAGGTGGCACGATTAGTTCAGCCCTTTGGTGCCAGGGTGTTGGCAGCTAAAAAAGACGTCATGCATCCGGAAGATACAGGTTATCACAAGGAGGGTATGGGTGATCCACATGGTGACTTTTTTGAACGTCTCTATCCCATTGAAGCACTTCACAGCTTTTTGGCAGAATGTGATTTTGTTGTGGTGGCTCTGCCCCTGACAGACGCCACCCGGCATATCCTGGATGAGGCGGCATTTAAGGCAATGAAAGAGACGGCTTACCTCATCAACATCGGCCGTGGTGGTTTGATTGATGAAAATGCCTTAATCCAGGCCCTTGATGAAGAACAAATTGCAGGTGCAGCACTGGATGTGTTTGAAGCAGAGCCTTTACCCAAAGAGAGTCCCTTTTGGGATTTTAAAAATGTGATTGTCAGCCCGCATATTTCTGGTTTAAGCCCGTATCTGCAGGAAGAAACCCTGGATCTATTTATTGAAAACCTGAACCGTTACCTTGCCGAACTCCCCTTGTACAACCTGGTGGACCTCAAGCAAGGCTACTGAGTTTATTGCTGCACAAATGTTCCAAAATTAAGTCCTGCATGGTAAAATCAGGCCATGGATTTATTTGATCACGCGCTGCAAGAAAGACTGTCACATGAAGCTCCCCTGGCAGACCGGATGCGCCCTCAAACCCTGGATGAGATCTTGGGGCAGGATCATATCATCGGGGAAGGTTGCTTGTTGAGACGTGCTATCCAGGCAGATCGCTTGTTTTCTTCAATTATCCTGTATGGCCCGCCAGGCACAGGTAAGACAACCCTGGCTAGGGTCATTTCCAATCTCACAAAAGCCCATTTTGAGAGCCTTTCTGCTGTCCTGGCTGGCGTCGCTGACTTGCGCCGGGTGATTGCTGAGGCGATTGAGCGTCGTAAGCTTTATCAGCGCAGAACGATCCTGTTCATTGATGAAGTGCATCGCTGGAACAAATCACAACAGGACGCACTCCTCCCACATGTTGAGACAGGCCTGTTGACACTGATTGGGGCTACCACGCAAAACCCGTATTTTGATGTGATCAAAGCACTGGTATCACGCTCGCGTATCTTTGAAATGAAATCGTTGGAGGAAGATCATATTCGCCGGATTATTCAAAATGCCCTGGCTGATCCGGAACGCGGTTATGGTAAACGGGAGGTGAACCTAAAAGCAGATGCACTGGCGCACCTCACCCGTATGGCTGGCGGTGACGCACGCAATGCCCTCAATGCACTTGAACTGGCAGTTGAAACAACGCTGAGCAACGAGGATGGCATCATCTGCATCAACCTGGATGTCGCCCAAGAATCGATCCAGAAACGGGCAGTGCTTTACGATAAGGGTGATGATGCCCATTATGATACGATATCGGCCTTTATTAAATCTGTGCGCGGTTCCGATCCCGATGCGGCTCTTTACTGGTTAGCAAAGATGCTTTATGCTGGCGAAGACCCGCGCTTTATTTTGCGGCGTTTGATTGTATTGGCTGGTGAGGATATCGGCATGGCGGACCCGATGGGATTGGTGATTGCTAATGCGGCGGCACAGGCATATGAATACATTGGCTTGCCTGAAGGGATCTTCCCCATCACAGAAGCAACCATCTACCTGGCGACTGCGCCCAAATCCAACTCAGCTTTCGCCTACCACGCTGCACTCAGGGAGATTGAGGAGAATGGTGCTGGACCTGTACCGATTCACCTGATGGATGGCAGCCGGGATGCAAAGGGGCTGGGTCATGGGCAGGGGTATGATTACCCGCATAACCATTCAGATCACTGGACGCCGCAGCAATACCTGCCAGGGTCGTTGCTTGGAAGGACTTTTTATCAACCCTCTGACCAGGGCTATGAAGCACAGGTGCAAGAAAGGGTGCGCATGTGGCGGGCGGCACAGGCGAAAGCCTTGTCGGACCTGGAAAAAGATGCAAAGGAAGCTTGAAATGGCCATTTTTTTATTGGTTAGGCACGGACTGAATGATATGGTCGGCTTGAAATTGGCTGGCAGGCTGCCGGGTGTTCATCTGAATGATAGCGGAAAAGCCCAGGCACGCCGTTTGGCAGCAGAGTTGGCCGTGTTACCGATCAAGGCAGTCCACTCCAGCCCCCTGGAACGGGCGCAGGAGACAGCAGAGCCGATTGCACGTGTTCATAACCTGCCGACCGAGATCACTGAAGGGTTACAAGAGATAGACTTTGGTACGTGGCAGGGGAAATCGATTAAACAGCTCAGACGCAGAAAGATGTGGAAAGATGTCCAGGAACATCCCAGTGCGTTTTGTTTTCCAGATGGTGAGACCTTTACTGAAGCACAGTCACGCATCACCGACACGCTGAAAGCATTGAGTAAAACATATGATGAAAATGATATGGTTGTGTGTGTGGGACACAGCGATGCGATCCGTCTGGCAGTTGCTTATTTCCTCGCGATGCCCCTGGATGCCTTTCAACGCCTGCGCATTGACCCGACTTCGGTGACCGTTCTTTATCTGAAGGATGATTTGGCTTATTTTGGTGCCATCAATGGTACCCAACCTGTTTTTGGCTTATGCCCTAGTGTCCAGTAGTATTAAATAAATAAGATCATATATAGGTCGATCAATAACAGACCTATTCACTAGACCACTCGATGCACACTTCGCTAAAGGAGGATTGAACGATGGACGAATTCTTGGTTCGACCCAATACCCGGATTGATCTAAGCCAATATGAAACCTATTACACTGGTGAGATTAAACGAAAAGACGGCAGGAAACAGCTTGCAGAATACCGGAAGGTGATGAGGGACTTGCAAGAATTGTTGTATGCCGAAAATAAGCAGCAAATCCTGGTTGTTTTGCAGGGGATTGATACCTCTGGCAAGGATGGTACCATAAAAAATGTTTTTGGAGACGTGAACCCTCAGGGAACACAAGTGGTCAATTTCAGGGTGCCCACACGACATGAACTTGCCCGGGATTACCTCTGGCGGGTGCACAAGCACACCCCGGCAAAGGGTGAGATTGTTATCTTTAACCGCTCTCATTACGAAGATGTTCTGGTCGTCCGGGTTAATGAACTTG
>SLIC01000036.1 GCA_007135845.1 Candidatus Brevefilum sp. | reverse complement strand
GTTCACCTTCTTGTTCCTGGCGCTGTGGATGACGATTTTAAATCAGTTGTATAAAGGTAAGTTACAGCGCTGGTGGCTCTTACCGGCCTTGATGGTGCTGTGGGTTAATTTACACGGCGGATTCATCGCTGGGCTTGTTACCTGGATGCTTTACGGGCTGGGGGTTGGCTGGGATGCTGCTTGGGGAAGAGCCCCTGGCCTACACCCAAGATTTTGGCGCTATTATTTGCTGGGTGGTGTCACGGCTTTTTTGATGACACTGATCAATCCATCAGGGATTGGGTTGTGGCACATGATCGTCACCCACCTGGGGAACCGGTACCTGGCGAGTATCACAGTAGAGTTTCAATCACCCAATTTCCACCAGGTGGTTTTTTGGCCATTCTTGATCATGATCGGGTTGCTGTTGGTGTTATTAAGCATAAGCCAAAAGCGGTTTGAATCCAACCTGGTGTTTAGCACTGCTGTCTGGCTGCTGATGGGGCTTTACAGCGGGCGCAATATCCCTTTGTTTGTAATTGTGGCTGCACCGCTTTTCATTCAAGGTCTGGATGACCTGTTCATCAGTGCTGCCAGCCGGTTTCAGCTTGTTGACCGGCTTAAACAATCGGATATGCGCATCCAGGTCATTGATGGGCAATTACAAGGTTTTGTTTGGCCGGCTGTAAGCATTTTGGTTGTGGTTGTTGGTCTAGGATTTGGTTTAAAATTTGACCTTCAGGGTCAGGGATAGCGGTTTGACCCGGATGTCTTCCCGGTAGAAGCAGTCGACTGGTTGGAAGAGAACCCCCAAGAAGGGGAAATGTTTAATTATTTCACCTGGGGCGGCTATCTTCAATACCGGCTGTGGCCTGAGAAAAGCGTCTTTATAGATTCAAACAGCGATTTTTATGGCGAGGCATTTGTGCGGCAATACCGGCAGGTTATTCTACTGCAGGAAGGTTTGGAGGGCGTGCTTGATCAATACGAAGTAGACTGGGCGATCTTGCCGGTTGATAATAACACCGCATATGCAATGGTGTCAGAGCTGGATTGGACGATCATTTACGAAGATAATACTGCTCTGATACTTCAGAGAGATTAATCATACTTTAGTTGCAATGAAGGATTATGAGTAAACAAGTGTGATAAAATTTTTTGATTGCAAAGAGTAGGTATTAGCCTGTTGGATTTATCCATCCAACACAAAGTAGGTTGTAAAATGAGAACAAAACGTCTTTTCCCTTTTCAAAACATGACTCCAACCGCCTGGCAAAACCTGGCTTTGGCTGCAATGTTGACATTTTGTATTATGTTGTTTGGTTATGAGTTGGCACAAAATAATTTTTGTCGATCAATTGGTATTGATTATTGCGCCTATTGGAGCGGGGGCATCATCAGCCGAACCCGCCGGACGGCCGATGTCTATGACCTGGACATCCTGACCCAAACCCAAAAAGAGATCTTCCCCCAGGCCCAGGATGATTCCTTTGAAACCTTTGCGATCATGTACCCGCCGGTATTTGTGCTGCCGTTCAGGTTTTTGTCACGATTATCTCTGCCGTGGAGTTACCTGGTTTGGACGACCTTAAACCTGGTTGGCTTTATTTATTATCTGCGGTTTTTCGCGAAAGAAACGGCCGGCCTGCGATTGCCAACCCGGTTGGCATTGATGTGCCTGATTTCACTGCCGGTTTTTCAGAACCTGTTATTTGGGCAGGCGAGCATCTGGCTGTTAATTTGTTCGGGTGAATTTTTACGTGGGATTATGTCTGGCAAGCCGCTCAGGGCCGGCTTATGGTTGGGGGGTTGGCTGCTAAAGCCGCAACTGTTGGTGTTGATCGTGCCCTTTTTGCTGATCCAACGGTTCTGGAAGGTTTTATTCGGTTTTATGCTATCATCGCTGTTTGTCTTGATCACATCGGTCGGATTGATCGGTGTGGATGGGCTGTTGAACCTGAAAGACACATTGCTTGACGCTGCGGCCGGCGGAGTGCACAGCAAAGCAGAATTCATGATGAACTGGCGAATGTTGGGAATCAATCTGCAAACGATTACTTCCCCTGCATTTGGATGGGTCGTTATCCTACTTGGCTCCATACTGACGGTGGGTGTGGCTTTGTTTTTTTTCAGAAAGAGGCAGGCGTGGGGCTCGACCGAACATGGGCTGGCGCTGCTGGGTGTTTTCGCGGCAACCGGTGCCGTCACCTGGCATGCGCATTTACATATGTCTGCAGTCTTGATCCCACCCATGCTGTACCTGCTGTTGAATAAAAAGTTCAATCAGAAGCTGTTTTTAGCCTGGGTGTTCCTGCCCTTTGCGGTGTTGTTTGTGACCTTTTTCCTGACTGAGTTGATTGACATTGATCGTGTGCTGTTCCAGCTGTTGGAAGGGTCACGGGGATTCTTATTTAACCTGGTTTTCCTGGGATGGGCGGTTGCTGCCTTTAGGAAACAAACACAAGCCAATGAGAGAGAAGAGGGCATGCAACCACCTGGTGAGGCAGTGGCATAAGCGGTTATTAAGCCCAAAGCTGTATGAAAACATGGATGAGTTGCGTAAGGGCCGTAATCCTCTAACCAAGCATTTACCCCGACAGGGTGGTGAACCCCAGGCGCTGCTTGAGGAGCTGCCAGAGAAAGAATAGGCTGTTGTTGATATTCAAACGGAATTCCGGTGGTAAGCAATCTATAAAGATAGTACTTTTGTAATCTTGTGAAAAGAATATAAACAATGGGAATGGTTCCTTCTTTATGAGAATGAATAGATTATAATGCAACCAAATATAGATGTTTATTAGACGGATTTTCTCATCCACATTATTTGGTGTAATAATTGATTAATTGGTAGTACCTTCATTTTCAAAATATGACAAAAGAGGGTGATAAATCTCAGGGCAATCGCAAAGTCACGAAATCAATATCTCTAACAAGAAATTGTTGTCAATAGCACAAAGCATTCTTTTGGTTTTTGCACCACATTTTTTAGTCTTGTTAAGCCTTAGTAAGTTGAGTGCCATTTTTCGAATAAGAGCTAGATTCTCAGGGGCATGTCCACTTCTTACCCGACTGTCATCCTCTCTGAATGTCACATCCAAACTCCAATGCAATTTATTTTT
>SLIC01000169.1 GCA_007135845.1 Candidatus Brevefilum sp. | reverse complement strand
TCCTACTGGAGAGGTTCATATCCTGGTGAATGCACGGGTTGAAACCAGCGCTGAAACCCTGCGGCAGGTACTCCTGGAGGCGCTGCATAAAACCCAATCTGAACACCCCTTCACCTTCACTGAAGAAAACGTATCATTCTTTCATCCAGGCAAACCACAGCCAACCCACCGCATCACATAATCCACGGCAGGCTGGGGCATTATCTACAATTAGCCACAACTGCAGTACGTATCGCTGACATACCCCCTTATCATCCTTCTTGTTCCGACTCGGCCAGGCGCGCTTCTGCCAAACGGCAATATTCGGGGTCGATCTCGTAACCCACATAACGACGTTCATCCTGCCGGGCTGCCAGGCAGGTGGTGCCGCTGCCGGCAAAGGGGTCCAGCACCACATCACCCCGGAAGGTGTAGAGCTGGATACAGCGATGGGGCAGCTCGACCGGGAAGGGTGCCGGATGACCGATCTTTCTTGCCTGGACTGCGCGAAAATCCCACACCGATTTTGTCCAGGAGAGAAAATCGTCCTTGCTGATCGTCGCTTCCCGACCTGATCTAGGGCGGCTAAAACCCTGCTTGCAAAAAACCAGGATATATTCGTGCACATCTCGCAGGACGGGGTTGCTAGCCGAGCACCAGCTGCCCCAGGCTGTGGATGGGCTGGCACTGGCAGCCTTGTTCCAGATGATTTCGCCCCGCATCAAAAAGCCGATTGTCAGCATCTGCTCGATGATGAAGCTGTGCAGAGGGATGTAGGGCTTGCGCCCCAGGTTGGCCACGTTGATGCAGGCGCGACCTCCCGGCACCAGCACCCGGTAGGTCTCACGCCAGACACGATCAAGCAACGCCAGGTATTCATCCAGGGACAGGTCCTGGTCGTATTCCTTCTGCACATTATAAGGCGGCGAGGTGACCATCAGATGAACACTGTCGTCAGGTAGCGCATCCATGTCCTCACTGGATTGACATAGAATACGATCCAATGCATCTGGCGGGAGCGGGTTTTCATGATAGGTCACTTGCTCTGCCTGGTCCAGGTCAGCATATAAGCGGCTGTGATAAAACCGGGATGAGTCGTGGCTGATCCGGCCAGGGGTACCGAAGGCGCTTGTTTCAGTTGACTGTCTTTTTTTATCTTCCATGATGAACAATTATAGCGTGACTTGGTGAATGGGGATTCTTGGCGGGGTATAATGGTGCCATCTACAATAAACAGGAGGCCTGATGTTAAACACCAAAGAAGCAGTACTGGTACTGGTTGATTTTCAAACACGCTTGGCAGAGATCGTCGACCGGCGGGACCTGGTCATACCCAATCTCATGCGCCTGGTGAAGGGCTGCAAGGCGTTGGAAATCCCCATTTTAGCATCTGTCCAGGT
The DNA here is from genome assembly GCA_007135845.1 of Candidatus Brevefilum sp. The sequence goes on along the minus strand of SLIC01000169.1, from coordinate 1,722 downwards.
ACCCGAGAAGTTGGGACCTATGCCGCCAGAACTGGTGGATGTACTGGGAGACGTGGCACCCATCCCTAAAGCCATTTTCAGTGCCCTTCGTGAACCAGCCTTCTTAACCGCTTTACGCCAGAGCGAACGCACACAAGTGATCCTGACAGGAATTGAAGCCCATGTGTGCGTTTTACAAACGGGGTTGGATCTGCTGGACACCGGTTACAGCGTGGATGTGATAAGCGATGGGATATTTTCCCGTGCTGCGGAAAATCACCAACTGGCATTACAGCGGCTTCGTGATGCTGGGGCAACCATCTCAAGCATTGAAATGGCTTTGTTTGAGTTAATCCGCACCTCTAACCATCCGCAATTTCGGACGATATCCAAACTGGTGAAATGAGTATTCCTTCAGGCAGAGGAAAAGGCGGTCCGCTTTGCCTTGACAATCCAGGGGTGGGAGGTTAAAATCATTCTCACGCTCAAACAAGGAAGCGTTATAAGCCGAGTTAGCTCAGTTGGTAGAGCACGCGACTGAAAATCGCGGTGTCCACAGTTCGATTCTGTGACTCGGCACCTTGTGTTTAAAAGAGGCTGTGCCTAATAAATAGGACAGCCTCTTTTATTTTTAAATACAGAATCCCTCATCGTGTTCGTAGAATAAAGTGAAATAAAATGAGAACCACGAAGGGATTTAATTAACGAACAGAGAAACACATAAATCATCCAGGAAGAATGGTAGAATCGGCAAAAAGGAGCACTGATGGCATCATACGAGTATAAGTTCATAAAAATTGATACAAAAGTCCGGGGATTTAAAGGCATTATGCCTAAAGAGGATTACCACAAGATCATCGATCAGCAAGCCAGGGACGGCTGGCGTTTGGTGCAGATCTTTGCCCCACCGATCAAAGGCTACGGCCACGCCGACTTCTACGAATTGATCTTTGAAAGGGAGATCAGCCTGTCTTCAACGGACCACTCATTTTCATGAAAACGAGGTGACTGTTAAACCAAAACCCAAACTATGCCGGTTAGGCAGGGTAGAAAAAAAAGCCACAACACCTTTATAGGCACAATGAGGGTACAAAGCACACGAAGGGTTAATAATTTTGGATTTTACCAAAAGCAGATATTTTAGAAAACCATCATATTCTTAATTGTCATTTTCTTTGTGTTCTTAGCGTTCTTAGCGGTGAGAATTCTTTTTTTTCATCGTATCCACATGTTGCCTGTAACCTAAGTTGGATTAGGCTTTCAGTACCCACTCAACAGCTGCTTGGGCATGCAGGGATGTGGTATCAAACACGGGTAAGCCTACATCCTTCTGCTGGATCAGCAGGGAGATCTCGGTACAACCGAGGATTACCCCCTGTGCGCCATCAGCCAACAGGTTGGCAATCACCTCCAAGTATGCCCTCCGGGATTCCTCCCGGATGACCCCGTGGATCAATTCATCATAAATCACCTTATGAACAACCTCCCGGCCAGCATCGTCCGGTATCAGCACCGTCAGACCATGCTCGTGTTCCAATTTACCCCGGTAAAAGCTGCCCTCCATCGTGAAGCGCGTTCCCAGCAAGCCAACGGTTTGCAGTCCTTGTTTTTTAATCGCTGCCGCTGTAGCATCCGCGATATGCAATAAGGGCAGAGGTGTGGCGGACTGGATCGCGTCTGCCATGCGGTGCATGGTGTTGGTGCAGATCACCAGGCAGTCCGCACCGCCCTGCTCCAAACGGC
>SLIC01000146.1 GCA_007135845.1 Candidatus Brevefilum sp. | reverse complement strand
TTCAACCCATTTTCATCAAAACGATCGCAGATCTGGATAGCTATTGTCATTATTTCTCCTATGGTTTGGATTGTCTACATCGACAAAAAAGACCTAATCGTTAATTTGTTATTGTGAGAAATCTAAATTTATTATTGATATCTCCTTATCAATTTCAGGCAAAGATTTTGAGGCCAATCTGAAAGATTTTCCAATCGATTATTGCTGGCAAAAATCACCAGCCCATTGTTTTTGATTATAAATGCTTATCTTCAAAATAACTAAATAAACGGTATTAGACAGGTTGAAAGCCATAATATAATGTACACATGGTGCCAAACTTCCATTACATAAGCTTTATCTGCCTACAAATGCCAACCTATCCCGTCAGTTCTTTAGAATTCGCATTTCTCAACCATTGTTTTACTATTTAAAGCTTATATCCCAGACAATGTAAACATACATCTAAACTTAAGAATATTTTTCATCCATTCTTTAAGTCACCTTAAGTTTTTCCCCTCTTCCTTGTGGCGTATAATCTCCTTATGGCAAGAAAAATCCTTCACATTGACCTGGATGCCTTTTTTTGCGCGGTGGAAGAACTGCATGATCCCATGTTAAAGGGCAAACCCTTTGCCGTCGGTGGCAAGGCAGATCAACGCGGTGTGGTTGCCTCTTGCTCATATGCTGCTCGTCAGTTTGGGGTTAGGTCGGCCATGCCCATGAGCCGTGCGCAGCGCCTCTGTCCCGATCTGATTGTGATCTCCTCCCGGCACGGCAACTACAGCGAGGTCTCCAAACAGGTCATGGCTTTGCTCGATATCACACCCTTTATTGAAATTGTCTCAATCGATGAAGCATTCATTGATGTCAGCGATTTGCCTGAACCATTGGAGACGATTGCCAAAACCCTCCAAAACCGGATCAACACTGAACTAAATCTGCCCGTGTCCATTGGCGGTGCTGCCAACAAATTGGTTGCCAAGATTGCCAACGACTGGGGTAAAAAACAAAGTTCAGGTACTGAGCCGCCTAACGCCATCACCATTATCCCTGCTGGTGAAGAAGCCAATTTTTTAGCACCCCTGCCTGTGCAGTCCCTGTGGGGCATTGGACCTAAGACAGCTCAAAAGCTTGAGGGTGTCGGGATCACGACCATCGGCAAACTCGCCCAAACCTCAACGACAACTTTGGAGATGTTATTCGGACGTTTCGGTCCCGATTTACGCCAAAGGGCATTGGGCATCGATGATCGTCCGATTACATCCGAACACACTGCAAAATCCATCAGCAATGAGATCACTTTTGCGCAAGACCTGACAGACGAGAAAGACCTGCTACGTCATTTTCAGAGGCTCTCAGAGCAGGTCGGTCACCGGTTACGAAAGGCAAATTTAGCCGGGACAACAGTCCAGATTAAGTTGCGCTGGTCTGATTTTTCAACCATAACACGCCAGAAAACCCTACCTTCCCCCAGTAACCTCGACCAGGAAATCTACCAAACGGCTGTAGCTCTCTTCAAAGAAAACTACCATCAAGGACAGGCAGTGCGTTTAATTGGTGTGGGTGTCAGCAAACTTTCCTCACCCGCCCACCAACTCAGCTTGTGGGACGACAGGCACCAAAAAGAGCATAATCTGTTAACGGCTGTTGATACTTTACGTGAACGGTACGGAAAAGATATCATCAAACGCGCCCATCCAATCCCTTCACCAGCTCGTCAACAGGACCATGAAGAAGACGAAAGTTGAGATTAGGGGTTCTCATTGTTGATATTCTTGGCATAGGCAATATAATCCTTATAGAAACAACAACAAATCAAAAAGAACAACAAACCTAATCTTATGAAAACCAAGAACATCGTTTTTATTACCATCAGCGTCATTATCTATCTTCTAGGATATGCAAGCAGTACAGCTTTCAACAGCTTAGCATTGCTCGCTAATCTTGAAGGGCAATCATTCTGGGGATATCCAGAGGCAATTGCTTATGATTCAAGCCTGACCAGGGAAGCGCGCATTTCAGGATTAAGGTGTCCCGTTATCCTCACACCAGGTCTCTCCGGAACAGTTTCCATCAATGTCAGGAATCCGAATGATTACCCCATTGAAGCCTGGGTCAGTGCACATATCAGCAATCCAGAAATGTTTGAAAATATGGTCCGTGATACCCAGGGGGTTCCCCTTGCGCCTGGTGAAAGATCGACACTACGCTGGGAAGTATCGGATGAGAACGTCATCCGCAACCGCAATATCCTGGTGCGGACCTTCTTGCGCCTAACAGACCGACACCCACCTTCTCGCACAACGCATTGCGGCATCATTTTCCTTGATTTATGGGGACTCTCAAGCAGCACTATTCTGATCGGAGCACTGGTTGGCGGCCACCTTTTTCAGGCTTTAGGCATTTGGATGTTATGGCATTTCAGGCAAAAAATGGGTAAAAGGAAACATTTCGTGCGTAATGTTTTCATAGCACTCAGTATCTTTTCAGTCGTTATGACAGCAGGCAGCTTGCTGCACAGTTGGGTCTTCGGATTAATGAGTATACTCCTAGCCCTGCTACTGGTGTTCACAGCCTTTGGCTATGGGATCGGTAAATCGGATAACCCTGTTAACTAGCCAGACCTGTGAATAAAGTGCCGTCAGGTTATGCAGTCACTCCTTAGCAGATAATGATGGCCTGGGTCAACTTTCACAATGCTCCTCAAGGTAGGATTTTTAGGCCCCGATCTTAGATTTCGCTGATGCCAGCTCACGGTATACCTTAACGATCTGAGAGGTGATAATTTCCCATCCAAAGTCTTTGGCATAGGCAGCAGCCTGGCGGCCAAGACGTGCACGTAATTCGTTGTCAATAAACAGTAAACGAAGTTTTTCAGCCAATGCTTCAGGGTCCTGTGCCGGCACAAAATATCCCGTGATACCTTCCTGGATCAGATGTGCCAGGCCGCCAACACGAGAAGCGATCACCGGCGTACCGCACGCCATCGCTTCAAGTGCCACCATCCCAAAGCTCTCGTAATGGGAGGGCATCACCACCACTTCAGCTGCAGCATAGTAATAGGGCAGCGTTGTTTGTCCACGCTTTCCCAGAAAAAGGATCATCTCATCCAAGCCCAATGTCTGGCATAAATTCTGCAGTCCTTCCATTTCAATAGACAGTTGATCATGATTTTCTTCTCGATCTCCGCCAATGATCACCAGGTAATGTGGACACCGGAAGGATGTACAGGTCTTTTTCAGGATTGCCATTGCCCTGATCAAAGTGTCTAACCCCTTCAAAGGTTCAATCCGCCCAACAAATAACGCCATCCGGTCTGTTGTGGGAATCCCAATCGCTTCCTTGGCCTCATCCTGTGGTATCGGGTAAAAATGATGGGTGTTAACGCCAGGCGGGATAATGACCACTTTATGTGGATCAATCCCATACAGAGATTCAAGCTGTGATTGCTCAGCTTCCGTCGCAGCGATAATGCGGTCTGCAGCCTCCATCACCGCACGTTCACCCATAATACGGTAATCGCCTTCGAATTCCTCCGGTGACCTGGCGATCTGCTGTTTCATCAAGCCCAATGTGTGGAACATCTGCATCATCGGAACGTCCCATTGTTCTTTTAGAATCTTGCCAGCCATGCCAGACATCCAGTAGTGTGCATGGATCAGGTCATAAGTGATGCCTTTGCGTTCAGAGAACTCGAGCACCTGGTTAGCAAATTCATCGGTGTAATCCCAAATCTCCTCTTTGGGCAGATAGTGTTCTGGTCCAGCCGGGATATGCACAACACGGTTGAAATACCCCAGGTCATGGGAAACCGAGGGAATATGCTCATCTTGAGATCGAGTAAATACATCCACATGAACACCCTCTCGACCTAGGAAACGAGTCAGCTCTCGCACATAAACATTCATGCCGCCGGTATGCTTACCGCCCAGGATAGCCAAAGGGCACGTGTGATAGGAAAGCATCGCAATGTTCATCAATTAACACTCCATCAAATTGCTTGTCATAAATAATTCCGTTCTGGTATAATCTTTTGAACGCCAACGTAGCTCAGCGGTAGAGCAGACGCTTCGTAAGCGCCAGGTCGAGGGTTCAAATCCCTCCGTTGGCTTCCAAAGATCTCTACACACAGCTCTCAGAGCTGTTTTTATTTTAACGGATAATGCATCAAAAGGTGATGGGTAGATGGATGGGTTCAGACAATCACCAACCCAAGCCGCCAAGTAGGCTGCAAAAATGAGTAATGTGAAAAAGGATCCTGGGCTGAAAAACCATCTGAAGGTTATCCTTCCCCATTTGCCTTTGTAATATCAAAATCAAACCCATTCAATAAGTACAGCAGGTAAAAGTTTGCAACCATCAAGAGCACAGCCAGCCCAACCACCCAACCATAAGCTAACCCGGCTTCAGCAAGCCCAACCACCAGACCGGTTGTCATCAGTTCGAGTCCAATTGCGGCACCTAACCATAAATGATTATTCCGGGTAAAGGCTTTCAAGATCAAGATCGTCACCGTGAGATGCATCACAAATGCTGCCAATCGCTCCAGGGAACCCACCAAGGGCACAAAAACCGGTACCTGCCAGAGTGCTTCCAATTGAACGATCATTTCCGGGTCAAGCGTGCTGGTTTGCGGGTCAATATTGATATGGCTCAGCATTGTGATAAAGGTAAACAACAGCGGTAATCCAACCCGGATGATGCTTTCAGTTCCGCCGTAGCCAATACCTATCCCATATGCAGCCTCGAGGTTGATCAGGGGTTCCTTGATATAACGCATCGCTGCCCATCGGATAACCACACCTAAGACTGCCCCCAAGAAGATACTGATAACCAGCTGGGTAACAAAGAAGGATTGCTCTGTAAGGTTCAGACCAACCCGATCAGACAGGACCAATATTCCACTGAATAATAAAGTCACCAACGCCTGAACGATGAAATACCCCAAAATACCATAGGTCATTACACGCCAAGAGACGGCCAGGTATTTATTGAACCAAATACCAACGAGTATTGGCAGACCCATCGTTACCAATAAGGCAAAGACGATTGCTGCAATCAGTAAATACATTTCATCCTTTTTTGCTCTTGCAGGTACAGATCACCTTTCAGTTAAGATCATGCGTGCATCCAACACAACAGCACCCTCCCCTTTTGGCAGAACAAGCAGGGGGTTCACTTCTACCTCGCTGATCCCAGGATGATCCAGCGCCAGTTGACTTAAACGTCCAATCACTTCAACAACAGCCTCAATATCATATTCAGGACCTCCGCGATAACCCTTCAGCAATTGCCCAGCCTTGGTTGAATCGATCATCTCATAAGCCTGGTCAACCGTTATCGGTGCCACACCAAAACCAACATCCTTAAACAGCTCAACATAGACACCCCCCAACCCAAACATCAACAAAGGTCCAAATGTGGGGTCTCGTTTCATGCCAACAATGACCTCCATGCCCTTTGGCGCCATTTTCTGAACGAGGTAGCCCTGGATGTGTGCATCAGGTGCTGCTTTGGTGACTTGTGCGCTCATTTTATCCATGGCAATCCGTAATTCCTCCGCTGTTGCCAGGTTTAAGGCAATCCCACCCAGGTCGGATTTATGTAAGATCTGGGGCGAGACGATCTTGAGCACCACCGGGTACCCAACACGTTCTGCTAAGGCAGCAGACTCCTCAAAATTCTTTGCAAAATCACCGGGGACCAGGTTGAACCCGTAATTCACCAGTAACGGGCGTGTTTCAGCCTCGCCCAGCACCTGGCTCGCTGATTTGTTGAGTTGACGTGCCACCTCCTCCTGGTTGATCCCCGTCAGGTTAAACGGTAGGACCTGCCTTTTAACCAGCCAATCTCGGTAACGCTGCATCGCACCCAGCACCTTTCCCGGCACATCCGGGTAAACCATCATCGGGATCCCATTTTCGTGCAGGATGGTGCGCGCTTCACCTAGACTTTTTTCACCGACCTTACAAGCCAAAACCGTTTTATCAGTACGCTTGGCGTTATTGACAATCACTCGGGCAATATCTGCCGGGTTCACCAGGGATTGAGGCACCAGCATCGGTATAAAAACATCGATGCCGGGTTCATCCAGCAAAGTTGCAAAACAATGCGCAAACTCATCTGCATCGGCGCCGCCCAGCATATCGACCGGGTTACCAACCTGCGCGCTGGGATTGAGCTTCTGTGCCAATACTCCCTGCCGTTCGCTCGAAATTTCTGCCAGCGCAAACCCTTGATTTGCCAGCGAGTCAGACGCCAATGCCGCCGGCCCACCCGAATTGGTGAAGATTGCAACCTGGTTGCCTTTGGGAAGCGGTTGACAGCTCAACGACCAGGCGATATCAAACAAAGAAACAAGATCCTCAACTTCGATCACACCTGCTTGCTTGAATGCTGCCTGGTATGCTGCATAAGATCCAGCCAGTGACCCCGTATGGGAAGAAACTGCCTTGGCGCCTGCATCTGTACGTCCTGCCTTTAACAATACAACCGGTTTCTTACGAGAGACCTCGCTCACCACCCGGATGAAATTCTCTCCATTTTCGATTGCTTCCACGTAAGCTGCGATCACCCTGACCTGCGGATGTTCCGAGAAAAAACCAATAATATCTGTTTCATTCACATCCATTTCATTGCCCAGGCTGGCAAAATGAGAGAACCCGATGCCCTTGTTAGCGACCAGGTCCACCACTCCACCGCATACCGCTCCAGATTGAGAAACAAACCCAATTGAACCCTTGGCCGGAACACCTTCGATAAAGGTCGAGTTCAGACCGGTGTAAAGATCCAGTGTGCCCACACAATTGGGTCCAATCAGGCGCATTTGGTAAGATTTGGCAATCTGACGGCATTCATTTTCTAATTGAATGCCGCTGCCGCCAACCTCTTTGAATCCGCCTGAGATGATGATGACGGCTTTGATACCCCGCTCACCGCATGCTCGCAAAACGCTGGGAGTCATCGGCGCTGGCAGCACAACGACTGCCAGGTCAAGCGGGTCGGGCACATCGGCAATGTTTGCATACGCTGGCAGCCCCAGAATTTGATCCGCTTTGGGATTGACCGGGTAGATACCCCCTGCATAGCCATAGAGAGTCATGTTCTTAAGGATGCCGTAGCTTAATTTACGAGGATCCTGGGATGCGCCGATAATGGCAACGCCCTTAGGTGAGAAGAAAGGTGCCAGGTCCTGGTAACCAGTTTCGTAATCGCTGTCACTTGTCATGGATTAGATTTCCTTTCGTAATGCGGCAGGTGTCACATGTTCGCAATTATACCCGAGTACCTTTCCCTCAGAACGGAACAGGCTTGATGCTGCAATGTTGCCGCATGCAAATGCCGGCTTTTAGCATATAATTGAAATATGCAGCTGACCTCTGAACAACAGTCTCTCCTCGACCAGCCTTTGCGGTCAAAAGTTTTCTTGCAGGGCAGCGCAGGGACTGGAAAAACCACTGCAGGGGTGCACTGGCTCAAGAAATTACTAACCTCAGGCGTTCCAGCCCACCAAATCCTGGTGTTCGTCCCCCAAAGGACTTTGGCAGGACCTTACCTGGCCAGCCAGCGCGATGATGTTGACCTGGCACACAGCCTGATTTCTAGCATGACGCTCGGCGGTCTGGCACGCCGCATGGTAGAGCTGTTCTGGCCGCTGATCAGTCGTCAAGCCGGCTTTGCTAATCCCACCCAGCCCCCGCACTTTCTTACCATGGAAACCGCCCAATATTACATGGCGCATATTGTCAGACCTTTGATTGAGGAAGCGGGCTATTTCACAAGCTTATCCATCAACCGCAACCGCATCTATTCACAGATCCTCGATAACCTCAACAAAGCTGCCTTCGTCGGGTTTCCCTATGTGGAATTTGGTGCCCGCTTAAAATCTGCGTGGATCGGCAATATTGAACAACTTAACATTTACGACAATGCCCAGGATTGTGCAAAACGGTTTCGGGAATTTTGTTTAGCGCACAACTTGCTCGATTTTTCTTTGCAGGTCGAGGTCTTCCATCAGCACCTTTGGTCGCACACAAACTCATCACAGGAAGCTGCCCTCTGTCGCAATTACCTGTCAGGTCAATATCGACACCTGATCGTAGATAACCTGGAAGAAGATACCCCTGTTGCCCACGACATTCTGCGCGATTGGCTGCCAGATTTTGAATCGGCCTTACTCATCTTTGATGAAGATGCTGGCTACCGGTTCTTTCTCGGCGCAGACGTGACAAGCGCAGCCTCTCTGCAATCTTACTGTGAAACATCCCTCTGGTTTAACCAAAACCTGGTTAATGAACCTGGCATCACCCATTTAAAAAGCGGCGTCCGATCAGTGATCGCACGGTTACAGGGTCACCCGCAAAAAGAGCCAGACCTATCATTTAATATCGCCAAAGATGGCCTGGAAACACCAGATCGGGATTTAAAATATTTCCCAACAATGATCAAGTGGGTGGCGGAACAGATCTCACAGCTGATCAAGGACGGTGTCTCACCAGGAGAGATCGTTGTTCTGGCACCATTCATGCCCGATGTTTTACGGTTTTCGCTCTCAGAGCAGTTGGCTGCCCTGGATATACCTCACCAATCCCACCGACCATCCCGTGCCCTGCGCGATGAAACCGCTGCCCAAACCCTGCTGACCCTGGCTGCAGCAGCCTTTCCCACCTGGGGATTGCTGCCCAAACGCATCAACTTAGCCCTGGCCCTGATGGAAACGATTGACGGGTTGGACCTGGTCAGATCACAACTGCTGACCAACTTTATCTATGCGAAAAACCCCTCATCAACAAGCCTCAAGACAAGCGATCAAAACACAAGCATATTCCCCCTGAAGCTCTTTGAAGCGCTCCCCCCAGAACTCAGAGACCGTGTCACCTACCGGGTCGGAGCGCGCTATGATCGTCTGACGAACTGGCTCAAGACGACTGCTCAAGAAGACAACCTTAACCTGGATTTCTTCTTAAACCGCTTATTTGGCGAAATCCTCAGCCAACCAGGCTTTGGTTTTCACAATGATTTAGACGGTGCCAACACCGTTGCGACGCTGATTGAATCGATCCAGAAGTTTCGCTGGACCGTCGCACAGCAGGTACCCTGGTCTGATGTTGACATCGGCAAATTGTACATCCAGATGGTGCAGGATGGAGTCATTGCTGCCCAATACATCCGCGCCTGGGAAACGCGATCACCGGACTCAGTTTTCCTAGCGCCAGCTTACACCTTCCTGATCAGCAATCAGCCTGTCGACTATCAGTTTTGGCTGGATATTGGCAGCCCAAGCTGGTATCAACGCCTAGACCAACCGCTCACACACCCCTACGTCCTCAGCCGGCATTGGGAAGATGGCAAGCTTTGGGATGCTGAAGACGAACTCGCTGCAACCCATGAAACACTCCACCGACTGACAATCGGTCTCCTCAACCGCTGCCGTAAAAAAGTTTACATTGGGATGAGTGCTCTTGATGTCCGTGGGTATGAGAACCGCGGTCTGCTGATTCGCATCATCAATGAAGTTTGGCGCCGTTCAAGTACGGCACCTCCAGGCGGGGGGACACCATGACATCATCCGTTATAAAACTACGTCCCGGGCAAAAGGATGTCCTGCGCTATCAGGGCGGGAAGATGGGCATCAGCGCTGTTCCTGGCAGTGGGAAGACCTGGACCCTGGCTTACCTGGCCGCCAATCTGATCAAAATCGGTGCGATTGAACCCGACCAGGAGATATTGGTGGTCACGCTGGTCAATGCTGCTGTTGACAATTTTTCCTCCAGGATATCGGCGCAGCTTCAGCGTGAGAACCTGCTCCCAGGTTATGGCTATCGAGTACGCACCCTGCATGGTCTTGCCAATGATATTGTCCACGAACGCCCTGACTTAGCTGGATTGAGCACCAGTTACCAGATCCTGGACGAAGTTGAAGCCTCACGGATCAAAAGTCGCTTAGCCCAGGATTGGCTCAACGCACACCAGGATTTCTTTGAACCCTTCCTGGCATATGAAGAGTATCAACGGACCAAGGTTTATGAAAATAAGTACAACCTGCCCGGGATGATGGTCGCGATTGCCAACGCCTTTATCCGCCTGGCAAAGGACAGGGAATTAACCCCCGCTGCCCTGCGAGGACACCTGTCGGATTCACCCATTCCCCTGCCCCTGGTCGAAATGGGTGCGGATATATACACAGAATACCAAACCGCTTTAACATATCGCGGCGCGGTTGATTTTGATGACCTGATACGCCTGGCCTTACGCTGCCTCAGATCAGACCCCTCCCTGGTTGGGATCCTGAAAAAACGTTGGCCCTACATCCTGGAAGATGAAGCCCAGGATTCAAGTCGGCTCCAACAAGAAATCCTCTCCTTATTAGCCGGTGATGAAGGTAACTGGGTGCGGGTCGGTGACCCGAACCAGGCCATTTATGAAAGTTTTACCACTGCCAGCCCGCAATACCTGCTGGATTTTCTGAGCAACACAGGTGTTGAAACCAGGACACTGCCTGAAAGCGGACGGTCGACACGCAGCATCATCGACCTTGCCAATCATCTCATTACCTGGACTGAGCAGGAACATCCCAACACTGCTGCCAGAAACGCACTCACCCTACCCCTGATCCAACCAACACCGCCAGACGACCCCCAACCCAACCCCCCGGATTGCCCGGATTGCATCCATCTGGTTGAACGTGAACTTACGCCTGACCAGGAAGTACATTTTGTAGCTGATGCAGTTGAAGCCTTCCTGGCCGATCATCCCGATAAGACCATCGCCATCCTCTCTCCCCGCAATTTACGCGCTTACAAATTTGCTGACGAACTCAAGCGGCGCAAATTACCTTATATGGACAGCCTGCTTCAATCAACCAGCGCCACCCGGCTTTCCACCGGTGCAATGGCCCATATCTTACAGTACCTCAGTGATCCACAGTCCAATAGAAAGTTATCATCTGCTTACCGGGTCTGGCGGCGGGCAGAACGTGAGGATGAAAAAACCTGGAAATTTTACCGCGGGGTTGCCAGCCTGATCCAGAATTGCAGAAACCTTGAGGATTACCTGTGGCCAGCAGCTGGTGATCACTGGCTGGAGCAAATCACAGAAGAACACGAGAACACCAAAATCCAAGATGAACTGGCTGCATTCAGGGAGGTGGTACAACGCTGGCAGGGTGCTGTTTTTCTGCCCATTGATCAACTGTTGCTGACCATCGCACAGGATTTGTTTCTCGATCCCATCGAGCTGGCATTAGCACACAAGCTCTCCACACTCCTGCGCCAATTCAGCGATGCTCATCCCGATTGGCGTCTGCCTGAATTCACCGAGGAACTGGCAACCATTGCCCGTAACCAGAGGAAATACCTCGGTTTTTCGCAAGAGGACGAAGCTTTTGACCCTGATCGTTACCCTGGCCAGGTTGTGATCGCCACCATGCACAAAGCCAAGGGCTTGGAATGGGATTGCATTTTTCTGACGTCCCTGAACAATTACAGCTTTCCTTCCGGCGAGGATTACGATCAATACCAACCAGAAAAATGGTTTGTTAAAGATCACCGCAACCTGGAAGCTGAGACAATTGAACAATTGACCAGCCTGGTTGAAGAACACCCCTTTGATTGGTATCAACCTGGTCGGGCATCAGAAGAAGCACGCCAGGAGTTTATTCGAGAACGCTTGCGGCTGCTATTTGTGGGGATCACCCGGGCGCGGCGATGGCTGACAGCCACCTGGAACACCGGTCGAACTTCACAGAAGAATGTGCCTGCCCTGGCTTTCCTGGCTTTGATCAATTACCAATCGAAGCTTGCTTTGCGAGCGGGCCTCCCAAACAGTCATAAACCAGGTCCCAATCCAGAGAATATACCATGATCTTGTTTATCGAGATTATTGCCCCCTCACCTGATCTCTCCCCCGAAAGGAAGAGGGATTTACATCATGATAGATAGAAACTTCCAAAATGAATCTGCCAAAGAAACATCTACCCCCCTTCCTGACCTCTCGACTGAGATGGAAAGGGCTTCATCCCAGCA